>NZ_JAAHGK010001325.1:0-2048 GCF_010672505.1 Okeania sp. SIO2B9
GAAACAGATAAAGATAAAGAGACACTCAATTACAAAATGTTTACTTACCGATCAGGTGGTCTTTTGCGTAAAATGCTCGGACGAGGAGATGAACTGCCTTGTTGTAACGAACCATCAATTACAGGGTCTCCTCCTCAGTCTGTGGGAGGAGTCCCACCAACATTTATCAGCTATTGGTAAAAGGTCACTAGCATCATGGGTGACAATCAATAAACTCCAATGATTTTTCAATTTAGCCAATAAATTGACAAGTTGTTTTCGCATTGACCAATCTAATCCTGCTGTTGGTTCGTCTAACATTAATAGATGAGGTTGTCTAATTAGTTGTACTGCTAAAGCGAGGCGACGTTGTTGACCTCCACTTAAAGCATGAGGTGATGTACTTAATAATAGGTCTTGAAGTCCTACTTCTTCCAGAGCAGAAGATATTTGTTCTGGCCGTATCTCTGGATGGCCTAATCGTAATTCTTCGAGAATAGTAGCACCGCAAAAATGTCTTTCTGGGAATTGAAATACTAAACCACCGAGTTGTTGTAGATGTTCGGAGGTTAATTTTTGGTCTCGCCAGCAAATTTCTCCTTTGGAACATTCAGCTAAACCAGCTAATATTTCTAATAATGTAGTTTTGCCAGAACCGCTACGACCGATAATTAGTCCCATTTGTTGAGGTGCTAGTTCCAGATTTATATTTTTGAGAATAGGAGTAGTACTAGCTGCTGGATGATAGTGTAGGTTTTTGAGATATAGCATTAATATGTTCTAGTAGATATGACTTACTACTTGCGATAACTTACAGAGAAACGCTGAGTATAATAGTTAAAAATTATATGGTGAATGTATGTGGTATTTACCGTTGAAAAATTCGTAATTACTGTTGATTAAGAACTAAATTCATCTATCAATTTTTCGATAACTAAGTGTCTTTGATTTTCTGGCATTTTGTACATGATCTCAATCAAAAGTTCAGAAGACACATTTTTAGTAAACCAATCATCTGGTTCTAAATCAAAAAGGTTTTTTAAACGTTCTCCTATTGCTTCTCTATCTGGTTTATCTAGTTGTCCAATTCGCTCTTTCCATTTTCCTTCTTTGTTCTTAAAGTAATTAGCATCAATAGTACATATCTGATGAACAAGAGCAAAAGATTGTTTGTCTAGACAATTTTTAGTGGTTGGGTTAATTGGATAAGTTGTTGGTAGACCTTTATATGTCTCTTGAGAAGTTAAAGGAATAGCATTAAAAGTTTCTATATACCCAGACTCATCTGAAAATTTATTACTTGTCAAAACAATATAGGGATGTTCACCTCTTAAAACCCTGCTAGGATTAACTTTCTGTGTGCAAGATGAGTGCTGGCATTCAACATAATCTAGAGGTTCTATATCATATAAATAAGTATGGTTTGATTTGCAAGTCAAATAAACTTTTTGGGGATTAATAAAATAAATCCAACCTTTTCTAGGTTTTTGGTTTTTTTGTTCAACCACTCTAAACCCCTAATTCCTCATTTAGCTTTTCTCTTTCTTTTTGCAAGTTAAGTTTAACTTTTTCTTCGGGTTTATGAGTATCTTTCACCACTAGCATTGGGGCAGTGTTATAAACATAATCTAGTAATTGATTAAGTTTATCTGAACCTGCCCATTCTCTCCGAATATTATCTAACATTAACATTAGACTTCTAGGTAACTTTAAATCCTCTGTTTTTCCTGCTTCAGCACCAAGTTTAATAAATTTTACCTGTCCTTCTGATTCTTGACAAATCTTTTTACTATTCATGCACTCTAGAGCCATATCTATATCTTCGTGCCACGGGCCGTGGTTATAAAAATACCAATCTAATTCAGTTAGTTGTTTTCCTGTCCACTTGACGGAGTAAAGATCCGCAAGATACAAGAACTTAACTAGCTGTATTTTTGTAATGTGTCCTTTTGTCTCATAGACAAAATACTTGATTAGATCTTCTAGCATAGTTTTTATGTGTATAGCTTTAAATTTGAAAAAAGTTTCAGATGAATATATTTTATCTATTATTGTAAGCATTTAGCTGA
>NZ_JAAHGK010001326.1:0-2045 GCF_010672505.1 Okeania sp. SIO2B9
TGTACTAACAGTCTTGCAGAGTTAGTAGCATTAGATAATTCAGGAACTTTCTTAGCTTTAGAAAGATATTTTGATGACAATGGTTTAAACCAAAACAAACTTTATCTAGCATCAGCTCAAAATGCTACCGATGTCAGTGACTTCGATAGTTTGGTCGGTCAAGATATTGTCGTTGCAGAGAAAGAACTGCTGGTAGATTTTAACGACATTGATACTAATTTTGATGGTCTGGATGATTTTGAAGGTTTAGCTCTAGGTCCCGTTTTACCCGATGGTCGTCAATCTTTAATTGTAGTTAGCGATAACGATTTCGACCCTGCTCAAGAAACTCAATTCTTTGCTTTTGCTCTTGACTTAGGTTTATCTCCAACCAGAAGCGATGACAGGTTAGTGGGTACTGAAGAAAGTGATAATATTGCTAGTTCTGGTGGGGATGATGTGATTGATGGTCGTGGTGGTAACGATAATCTCAATGCTGGTCGTGGTAATGATAAAGTATTTGGTAAGTCTGGCAATGACCTGTTAATAGGTCGCCCCGGTAACGATATTTTGTTGGGTGGCCCAGGGGAAGATACTTTAGAAGGAGGTATTGGTCGCGATCGCCTCAATGGTGGAGCAGGAAACGATGTACTCACAGGAGGCGGTGGTATCGACCGCTTTATCTTTAACACAAATCAACCATTTGATTCTAACGATATGGGTGTAGACACAATTACCGACTTCTCCACTACCCAGGGAGATATTATTCTGTTAGACCTTGGAACTTTCACTGCTATCAACAGTGAACCGGGAGAAGGTTTTAGCATTGACAGTGAATTTGTTACCGTTGCTAGCGATGGGGATGCGGTAACTGCTGATGCTGTTATTGTTTACAATGAGAATAATGGTAATTTGTTCTATAACCCTGATGGTGACACACCTGGTTTTGGCAGTGGCGGTCAATTTGCAACTTTGATAAATACTCCATTGTTAGAAACAGAAAATTTCTCGATCAGAAGTTAGGGCGTGTTTTATCGCTGAAGTCAAATGAATGGCTTTAATAGCAGTTTTGAGGTCTGAATTTATCTTTTTAGTCCAAGAGACATCTCCTTTGAAGAAGGAGACAGGAGACAGGAGACAGGAGACAGGAGAAAAATTACATGGGGATTCGCTCCCCCAAGTAATTTTGAACACCGTGTAGACGGTGGGGTATTAAACCCACAAAGAAAATGATAAAGTATCAGGACTTAGGCACTGACAATAGATGTAGGGTGTTGCTCAGTTAGGCTACCGCTAGCATACCCTACCAATAGCGTTCATTTGTAAGTCCTAGTATTTTAATTGCCCTTATTATTCGTAAGATTCTTTTTTCAAAGATGCTATCTTTTATGATATGATTTAATCAGCATTATACTATAAAAAATCAAAAATGGAATTAAAAAGAATACAATTAATATAGTGTAGAATACATATATAGGCAATAAAATTGGTAAAATCACCACAAATATAGCAATTTTACCGATAATTTCCAGAAAATTCTTCATATTCATCCGTTTTTTTTGAGCTTCTTTTTTTACCTTAATTGTTAATTGTTGGTAAATCATTTTCTTTTTGATTCTTTTTCTGGGAAAACATTGATTATATAGCGTTTTTACTGATCAAATTCTTTTGTTTTTCTTGAAATTCCTTTCTCACCTTAATTGTTGGCTTAATTATTGGTAACTCGTTTTCTTTTTTATCCATTTTATCTGAAAATATTGGTAATCATAAAATAGATTTAGATTTAGTATATAAACGCCCGGACAATCATAAGATTTTATACTGATTTTGTACGCAGTTGATAGAACAAGCTTTCATCAGTAATGGGGTTGATTTTATGATTAGCGATCCCGTACTTAATTGTACCTCACGTTTCTTGGGAACTGCTATATTATAACTAATATCAAATCCGTTTAATTGGACATAAAAAAAATCTTCAATCGTCATAACTACCCTCATCTTTGTAATTCTTTCTCCTCCTGACTCCTGTCTCCTGACTCCTGAGGACTCCTAACTTAACCATTCTA
>NZ_JAAHGK010001327.1:0-2042 GCF_010672505.1 Okeania sp. SIO2B9
TGAGGAATACTAACTGCCTTACCTAGTCTAGGTCTTTCTTTTGTATTCTCAATGTAGTTCTTAACAGTTTCTACACCGCCAAAACCATTGATATAGGTGGCTATTGCATCTAAGTGGGCAAAATAATCTACTTCAGTCATCGGAAAAGATACTTGCTCAAGGTACTTCCACATTACCTGCACAAATATTTTGCCTTTTGTCCGCCGTAGTTGAATATCATAAGACTTACCCCACTTATCTAGTAATAGTTGATGTAATTCCTTGCCAGTTATCATATATTTTAGATTTTAGATAAATTATAACTTCTACAGTTTTGAGTTCTAAACACTAAATATAGTGTCGCACTATAGTTTTATTTAGGATTATGTAGTGTTTTTGCGTAAATTTTCAAGTTCAATAGTTAATTTGGGAAAAACTAACTATTAAACAAGTTTCCAAAAGTAAAAAATTATACTACATTCAAATAGCAGTCGAAGGAAAGGGCGCGGACATATCAAAAGCTTAAAACTCAGACAACGCGAAATTTTTCGGTCTTTCGGTCCTTCCTTCTGCTATAAATCTAATTATCTAGTCATAGACCTTGCAATCACAACATTTACATTTCTTAATGAAAAGAACAATAAAAGTTTAAATAATGTAATAATAATCAGGAAATGGTTTTAAGTTGCAATTTGTTTAACAAAATATTGTAAGCTGGGCTGTGGTCACAGACTAACAGCAATTATTTTTTGTCTGCACATAATTCACCTGTGGCAGTAAGCACGATAGAGACGAAAACGCAGCAGTAAATATATTGGTTGCCGGAGGACATACCTCCTCCGGAGCAGCTGCGCTAACGGAGACACAAAATCGACTTGGAGGGAAGCTTAACCCATCCCCTCCCTGGAGGGGAGCAAGAGGGGTGGGTGCAGCACTCCGTTAAGCGTCAACCCTTCGAGGATCTAAGGTTCGGTAATAATCTCCGTATCTTTAGGCCGTAGAGGATGTCAAAAACACCAAACGTACATTAATAAAAAACACTCAATCTATTCATGGCTCAAGCAGAAGGAACACCAGATGTACCCGATATGGGACGTCGCCAATTTATGAATCTTCTCACCTTTGGCACTGTGACCGGGGTCGCTCTTGGAGCGCTCTATCCAGTAGTTAACTACTTTATTCCTCCATCCAGTGGAGGTACAGGTGGTGGGGTGACAGCCAAAGACGCCCTTGGTAACGATATTATTGTTAGTGACTTTGTGGCCAATCACAATCCAGGAGAAAGAACTCTGGCACAAGGTCTAAAGGGAGACCCTACCTATGTAGTGATTGAAGAAGATCAAACTTTAGCTAACTATGGTTTAAATGCAGTTTGTACTCATTTAGGCTGTGTAGTCCCTTGGAATGGTAGTGAAAATAAATTTATCTGTCCCTGCCATGGCTCTCAGTACAACAGTACAGGGAAAGTAGTTAGGGGGCCAGCACCTTTGTCTTTGGCATTAGTCCATGCCAATGTTAGTGATGATAAACTGGTCTTCACCCAGTGGGAAGAAACAGACTTCCGCACCGGAGAAGACCCTTGGTGGACTTAAAGAAGCGGTCAACACTCAGCACTCAGCAATTAGTAGGCTCGTTTTTTTTTACCTTGAGAAGAGGAATTTTAACCCCGACTCAATCATCCAGCGTAATAGTTGCTGGGAATTTTTAACCCAGAGTTGCTAAAAGCTGAGAACTGAATGCTAAAAAATGCTAAAAGCTGATAGCTAGTTCAGAGATTTTTGATTCGTAAGCAATCAGTAAATCCAAAAAATTTGTAGAAGTTTTTGATTTTGAGAGAAGACAGAACAACTGATGTCAAAAATAGACCGATCGGCAATTTGGGGTAGTATGACTAAGGCCTTCGCCAAGATGATGGTAGTAGCGATCGCAACTATAGCTCTATTCCTAACCAATGATATAGTCCATCCCCAGGCTGCAAATGCCTATCCATTCTGGGCACAGGAAACTGCTCCAGCAACTCCTAGAGAAGCTACAGGCAGAATTCTTTGTGCTAACTGTCACCT
>NZ_JAAHGK010001328.1:0-2042 GCF_010672505.1 Okeania sp. SIO2B9
TCGTCACTCTCAAATTCCAGCAGAAATATTGGCATTAATGCAATTTATTGACCGCCCTCATTCTCCAGATTATTTAAAATCTGCTTTGAAAGTTTTGGGCGATCGACGTTTAATTCCTAAGCAAGATTATAATGTTTTTGCCTCTCAACCAGAACAGTTTCTTTACCCAGGACCTCTCGATCCTTATCAATCAGAAAAGGTGCGTAAATGTCGTGATTTTTGTCGTACTTTACTCAGGGCAAAATCAGAATTACCTTTGTATCAATTAATTTCTTTTCTTGCTTTAGCTTTAAATTATCAACAATCAGATTTAGCAACTGCGGATAAGTTAGCAGAAAGAGTTGCTAAACAAACTTTTGATAATAGTTCGATGAATTCTATTTTAGAAGTTTTAAGTGAAATTGTAGGTTCCGAGAGATTTGAACCTGTTGAAGTGGATGAAGATGCAGAGAAAAATTATACTCGCCCTCAGCAACTTACTATTATTACTATGCATAAAGCTAAAGGTTTAGATTGGGATTATGTCTTTTTACCTTTTTTACATGAAAATATAATTCCTGGTAATTTACGAGTTTTGCCCCAGGTAAGTTTTTTGGGAGAATTTGACTTAGCTGAAGTGGCAAGGGCACAAATTCGCGCCAGTTTACAAGGACAAGATTTACCAGATATTTCTACTGCTTGGAAACAGGCAGAATATTTGAAGACCGCAGAGGAATTTCGGTTACTATATGTGGCTATGACTAGAGCAAAACGTTTGTTGTGGATGTCTGCTGCTAAGTTAGCTCCTTTTACTTGGAATAAACCAGACAATTTACAGGAGCAAAAACCTTGCCCAGTTTTACCTGTTTTAAAGGCTGAGTTTCCTGATAGTTTCAGATAAATTTTAAAGCATCAAAACAGAGTTTCACTATAGTATCGCAGAAGGAAGAAGGAAGAAGAAAGAAGGAAGAAGAAAGAAGGAAAAATCTGACATTGTCTGATTTTTAAGCTTTTTATCTGTCCTAACCTTTCCTGAGACTGCTATAATTAGCGCCTCACATAAATTCTGGATAAATATTTATAATTCCTGCAATTTAGATGTAGATTAAAAGTTTTCCCTCTTCCCTGATTAACTTTTATCAAAAAAAATTAAAATTTATTGCTTTTGCGAGAAAATATAAAAATTTTACTGATAACTGATAACTGATAACTGAAATGACCTATCTTTCTCTTATAAGTAAATGCTAGATTTTCTTAATCATATATCTTAAGGTAAGCGTTCACAAAATTATAAATAAATACAGATCAATTGACCAGATATCCAGATATAAATATAGGAAGTAGTCATATTTAATATAGTTTCACTATAGCAATTCCCCACTCACATAAATTCTGGATAAATATTTATAATTCCTACAATTAGGTGTACATTAAAAGTTTTATAAATTCTGGATAAATATTTATAATTCCTACAATTAGGTGTACATTAAAAGTTTTCTTTCTTTCCTGATTAACTTTTATCAAAAAAAATTAAAATTTATTGCTTTTGGGAGAAAATATAAAAATTTGACCTATCTTACTCTTACCGTAAATGCTAGATTTTCTCAATCATACATCTAAAAGTAAGCGTTCACAAAATTATAAATAAAATATATCAACTGACCATATATAAAAAGAGGAAGTAGTAATATTTAATATAGTTGATTTGACATTGAGAATAAAAACCCTATTTCCAAAATTATATTGACAAAGCAGATAGTATATGTGAGAATCTTTTCAACTTCTAGAGTAGAGGGGATCAATAAATTATTGATGAGATAGGCTTTTTTAATACATTATGCGTATCTACTTAACTCACCCTCCTGAATTAAGTAAAACAATAAAAAATTTGAGTAGTTATACTTCAATTTAACTCAAAAAACAAATTTATGTAAGTACGCTAGCCGAGCAGGTGACGGGCCTGGACAAGGTCTTGCAGCTCGATAATCGAATTGCGCTTGGTTTTATGCTGCCCAGTCCAATGCGCCGATTTTCCGATAATTTGGCGGCGTTTGGGCACGCCG
>NZ_JAAHGK010001329.1:0-2041 GCF_010672505.1 Okeania sp. SIO2B9
CTATGGAAAAAGTTTTACCAGTACCTGTAGCTCCTAGTAATGTTTGAAATTTATGTCCAGCTTGAATATTAACAGTTAATTGAGCGATCGCTCCAGGTTGGTCACCAGTAGGTTTAAAGGGAGCTTGCAAACAAAATTTTGCCATAATAATTTTAGCAGTATTTATATTATTCTCAATTGTATATTTTAATTTCAAACTTAGGAGCCATGTAAAAATAAGTTGTACAAATTTTATCTGGGATAAATTGTGAAATATAGCTTCTATCAAAAAAACTGTTCAGGTTATTTTTGCACGAGTCCTTAGGATTAATGCCACTATATTCGGTAAACTTATCCAATTTTCGCCAGTTGATGTCCCTCCATTCATACATCGGTTTTGGTTCCGTGTTCATAAATCTACAATTACATCTGTGCTAAAAATCTTGCTTTCAACTTTAACCTACCTCTCAACCGCACTAGGAGTAAACCGAACTTCTATCCGACGTCTGCTCTGATTTGGATTACGATTTGCCCCCGCAAAATCTCCCCCAGGGTTATATAATTGTGCTGCAGAATAAGCTCGAAATTTTAACCCCAATTCTTTCAAACGAGGGTTTTTTTGAAGTTCTTGTACAACAGATAAAGCACGCATCAAACCTAAATCTGCATTTGAACCTGGTACTAAACTATTAACAGATTCATTACCCTTAGCAACTTGTTCTAACTGAGTATCTAAATTACTTCCACTTCTCTGATTTACTTGACCATCAGTATGACCTATTACTTCAACAACATAACCTTTATATTCCTTAGCAAAATCCTCTATTTGTTTGATTAAATCTCCCTCAATAAAACTTTTTAAATCTCCCGATATTTCCGCACTTCCTGATTCAAATCTTCGAGACTTAGAATCTCTAATTACTATTACAGGTGGAGACTTCAATTTTTCAATTTCTGTTTCTAGTTGTGTGACTCTATTTGACTTTTGCTCTAGTTCATTTTCAGAGGTAGTTACTAATCCTTGTAATTTTGTTACTTGATTTTGTAAGTTACCAATTTGTCCTTGTAATCCTGTTACTTCACCAGTCTTTTGTTGAATTTGATTTTGTAAATTAGTAATTTCTTGTTGCAGTTGTAGGGCGCGATTTTCGTTGGCATCAGAAATTGACTCTATAAACAGAGATTTAATAATAGCTAATAGCAATAATAAACTTAATATCATAAAAGAGTTAGACATTAAGTCTGTAAATGCCGGCCAAATTTCTAGGTCGCGATTATCTTCAACAAGTCGTGAACGATGACGCATAATTATTTTAATTCCTATTAATAATCAAATTATTAAATATATTAGACTCCTGGCAAAAGTCGGGAGCAGGGAACAGCAGTGCGACCCCGCGACGACTACAGTTGCAAGCGGTCGAGGGATGGCGTTTTGCTCCGCAACATATAAAGTGTTAGCGTTTGCGCAGCATGACCATAGGAAAGCTCCTCTTCCGGAGGAAAGAGGCAGCGACTCTGTCAAGGGTGGGTCTCCTCGCTGTCCGACCATCGACAAAGAGAGGGAATGCACACTCCTGTGAGGGAGCAGGGAACAGAGAACAGGGAAAACATAGCAGAAAACATAAATAGACATCTGGTAAAAATCAAAAATCAAATCAATTCTTATCCATAAATTATCAGGTAGTCCTGCATGGGTTTTGGTGAGGATATATATTTTTTAATTTTTCCCACACTCCCACACTCCCCCCATCTCCCCAAATTCCCCTCCTGGGAGGGGGAGGGGCGAGGGGTGAGTCCCCATCTCCCCACAGTTCCTTTACTATTATATGCACCACCACCAATTATCAATTATTTCTCCCTGTTGCCAGATGAGCTATTGCCTGTTGCCTCTTTTCTGGAGATGTCTAATCTATAGAGATGCTTAATAAACAAGGGTTGAAGAAGGAGACAGGAGACAGGAGACAGGAGACAGGAGGAAAATTACATGGGGATTCGCTCCCCCAAGTAATGCGTGAACACCCCCGTTGACGGTGGGGTATTAAACCCACAAAGAAAATGATAA
>NZ_JAAHGK010000133.1:0-9010 GCF_010672505.1 Okeania sp. SIO2B9
CCTGCACTGCCGAACTGCGAACAGCCAGTAATCATTAATCCGCCAAGCTGATCGGAGGCTGGATCAACAAATGGGTCAGAGGCAAAACCATTACTCAACTGAATAGATGCCTGATTAGAGCGAGAAAGGGGGAGCTGCATTGCGATGGCTCTAGATCTGGTCGTCGGTCATGGCCTGAATCCAGCCCCGCATCGTCTGTTGGGCGGTGGGGTCGGCGGCCATGTCCTTCGGTTCGAAGTGGAGCAGGCGACCCTGCCGGTGATGCAGGTCGGGGGTGATGACCGTGTAGCCCTCGGCCGCCATGCGGGCCATGAATTCCCGGGTTGCGGGCCGGAGGCCGGGGGCGTCGAGGTACAGCAGCACGGCCGGGTGGGCGTCGCGATCGGTGGGGGCGTCGGTCGGGTGGGTGACGACGACGGCCATGGTGCCGTCGTCGGTTTCGGTGTCGATCGTTGCTTCGGTGACGTCCATGCCGGAACGCTAGCGCAACGGTGGGCAGGCGCCGCCGTTTTCGTGGGTCGGGGTGTCGTCGGCCCCGGTTTCGGGGTTCGGATTGGCGTCGGGCCCGGCATCCGGGTCGGGGGCCGGTGTCGGGTCGGGGGTCGGTGTCGGTGCGGGTGTCGGTGTCGGAGTGGGGGTCGGTGTGTTCGGGACGGCGGTCGCGGCGTCCGGGTCTTCTTCATCCAGTGGTATTGGAATCACATCTCCAATATAAGGGTTGGCGCTAGTTTCATCTACCACTAAAAAACCTACATTTCCACAGTAAGTTTTTTGCTTTTCGCAGTAAAATTCCTATGGAATTTTACTTAGCTTTTTGCTACTCCGATAAACATCTGTTAGTTCTCGCAACCGTGGATGGTGAGCTTCCAATTCATCAATGCTAACAGTAGTTTGGAGAATCCAACCCATATACTTAATCAAATTAGCCAGATTAGACCCAGAATGCGGTGTAGAAAAGAAAACAATACCTTGAGTTTGGTCTACAATTGCTTTCCATTTTGGATTTTTGAGATATACTGCACGATACAGCATCTGCTTTACCAAAAGTCCTCCCATACTATGAGTAATAAAAAATAGGGGGCGATCACCAATTTTGTAGGTGTCAAGAAGTTTCAGAATATTAGTAGCGCGATCAACTAAAGGCATACTCTCACCCTTCCAGTGAGAAGAACTTACCTCATATTTTAAAGACCAAATGCCCATATCTGGCAAATCTTCTCCCAACCAAACAGGCCAAAAATTGTCATCATCACTTTTTTCTTGAGGATGCCAAGTTTTACGAGGGTGTCCATCCAAACCATGAACAAAAATCACATCTCCAGTACGGTTTTGGTCATCACAGCCAGATATTTTTATGATTCTTGATTCACTCATATATTTCCCCTATTACTTTTTCTACTCTTTGTGACAACCGTTTTGATTTAGTTTCCGGAAATATTTCCAATAGTTTGCTAATCTCACCATCGTCCTCTAAATTCTCAAGAGTCACAAAATGAATATCTTAATAAGTAATTAGGAATATTATCGGCACTCGCTCCAGGTAAAATTACAGGAAAAGTTTTAACGCTTTTCTTCTTACTGCTTATGTAGCGCATATGTAAATAGTCCATTTCCATCTCTTGCCACTGCCCTAGACCATTTATTCCCACTCAGCAGACCCCAGGCCAAAAGTCCAGCTAACTGAAACTTTTTTTTAAACTGCCGGGTCTCGTTCCATTGAATTTTCTCCATTACCATATCTACTAAGCCTTGGTTAGCCATCCTCCAATAAGTAAGCCTAGTTAGTCGAAATTTTGGCGTTGCTGAATTGAAGTATGAATGTGCGATTTTTGGTTCTGGTCAAGCCCACTAAATCCCGAAAATTGGGGGACTTTTAGAGTTTTATTCCCCCCAAAATTGGGGGGCTAGGGGGGCTTGCATCATACCCAGAATCAGCAACGCCAAAATTTTCAATACTATTGAAGTACTCTAATAATAAGACTGTCAAGATAAAAGCCATAAACATCCATAGTATTTAGAGGAGGACATTTTTATTATACTAATTAACCAGACTTGATATAATTCATCTATCAAGTTTGCGAGGATGACGGGCAAAAAAGGTGAGAATTAAAATCAAAATTACCAATATCAAACAACCATAAAGACCAGGTTGATAAGAACCCAATTTATCTTTAAATATAGCTAAAAAAGAAGGTCCTATAGCACTAGCTATCACCAAAATCATCATCTGAAAACCAGAAATAGCACCCAAATAAGCTCTACCAAAAAAACGCGGTAAAGCTACTGCCGATAAAGTACCAAAACATCCCGTACTAATGCCAAACCCCACAATAGTTAATACCCGAAATAAAGGCACGCCAAGATTAGCAATAGAAGCAACACCTATTGCCTCACCAACCATCATAACCATGAATAAATATTTGATATTAACTCGGTCTGCAGCCATCCCCATCAAATAACCAACAATAGTAGATACAACTGCCTGCGGTAAAAATATACTTACTGTCTGTACTTGGGATAATCCAAATTCGGCACCAATATCAACGATATGAAAAGTGATACCTGTAAATATCAAAGACTGGGAGGATAATACTAATGTCACCACCCAAAACATAATTGTGCCGATAGCTTCAGCGCGGGTAAAATCTTGCAAGTTGTTTTCAGATGAGTTTTCTACTTCAACCGTAGGTGTTTGTACTTCTCCATCCATTAATAGACCGCATTCTTCAGGAAGATCGCGATAAAATACCCACCCTATTAACCCCATACCAATACCAACAACTGCTGCCATAGTTAGCCAAGCATTTCGCCAACCTAAAGTATTAATCAATGAACTTGAAACTAAGGGTGCCATAGAGAACCCAAAAACCATGAATAAACCATTAATACCAGAAACCAAACCCCGGCGACGGTTAAACCATTTACCGAGAGTTGTACGACTGGTCATAGTTAACATACCTTGGCCGGAAAAACGCAGGCAGACAAAACCTAATATCAGCATTAATAGCGCTATAGTTGAATCGGAAATTCTAGGAAATGCGTTACTGACGAGAGTAGTTAGGCGATCGCTAAAACTCAGATAACACAAAGTTAAAGCTAAACCTACTGATGCACAAACAACAGTTACTCGCGCCCCAAAACGGTCTAGCAATACTCCGCCATAAGGCAATAGTAAACCACTGGTCAAAGTACCAAAAAAATAAGCATTACTCAGTTGTAACCGTGACAGACCAGTAGCAGCTAGTAAATAGTCAGTAAAAGCACTCATCCCAATAGTTTGACCTGGTATGCTCATTATTACTCCAATGGTGCAAACAATTAAAATTATCCAGCCATAAAAAAACGGGAAATTTTTAGGAGCGAAAGGATAGTCGGGATGTAACAGATTTTTGGGAGTAATTTTAAGCATGAGATTAAATCAAGTTGAACCAGAATTATATTAGCTGTTCCCTGCTATATAAATATAAGTTGTCTGCCAAATTTTTTAATATATCGTTGAGCGTGTTAAACTACCAAGAAATTATCTCCAAATTATTAACTATCAAAAGTACCATTCTTCCCATAACCTTAGCTATTTTAGTAGGTTTTATATTCTATTGGCTAAACTTTCCCGTCGGTTGGCTGCTAGGGCCAATGATTGCCGGAATTATCTATGCGATCGCTAAAGGTACTCCCCAACCATTACCGAGAGTAATAATTATGCTGGGCAAAGCAATAATTGGTATTGCTACAGCATTTCGTTTTTCCCCAGAAACAATTAGTTTAGTTAGCACTTATGCTATTCCTGTAGTGGGATGTATTTTCATCACTGCTGCCTTGAGTATGTTGAAAGGCTATTTGTTGTCGTTGTGGAGTGGAGTTAGTCGCTCTACAGGTTTTCTAGCATCTATTCCTGGAACTGCTTCCGCTATTGTTGCTATGAGTGAAGAACTAGGTGCAGACCCTATTGCTGTTGCTATCCTTCAGTATTTGCGATTGTTATTAGTGGTATTTATTATGCCAACTGCTACCATATTCATGTTTCCAGCTATCGACCAGACTCAAATTACAACTTTATTAGCATCGGGTAAAACAAGCATACCCATGTTTGGGAATTTATTAATTATAGCAGGATGTTGTGGTTTAGGAATTTGGGGGGGAAATTTATTACGTTTGCCTTCCTCTGCTTTTTTAGGTAGTTTTGCAGTTGGGTTAACTACTTTGTGGGGAGCGCCATATCAATTACAAGTTCCTCAATGGTTATTTGCAGTTGGACTGCTGCTAGTAGGAATTTCTATAGGGGTTCAGTTTGACTGGGAAAATGCTCGCAAATTGTGGAAAGCTATTTTAATTGATATCGCACTGGTAATAGGGTTAATTATCGGTTTCTTTGGAGTAGGTTACGGGTTTTATAATTTGACAGAGGTGGACTTAATTACTTCTGTTTTAAGTTTCACCCCAGGGGGGTTAGAAGCCATGATCGCAACTGTTAATGAGTTGGGTGGTGATGCTGGTTTAGTTTTGGCAATTCAACTTTCTCGAATGTTAACTATTATCTTAGTGGGACCGGGGTTGACAACTCTGATACTTAAGAGAATGAAAATCTCTAGTGCTGCTACGCGGAAGTCAAAAGTCAAAAGTTGAAGTAGCAGTCAGCTATCAGCACTTCAGCAGCTAATATTATAGCACTTTTTAGGATAGTGAGGTACAATTTGAAAATTAGGCGTTGGTGAAAAGAGGTATGATATCTTGTCCGGATAAGAGCGCAAACAAAAAACTTTCTCCCTCTACTACTCTTTCTTCTTCTTTCTTCCCTCCTGACTCCTGACTTCCCCTCCTGGGAGGGGGAGGGGCGAGGGGTGGGTTGACTCCTGACTCCTAGATAATTAAGATTAATATCATACATTAATTCACCAATGCCGAAAATTAATCTTTTTTTCCCTACTGCCTACTCCCTAAAGTCCTAAAATTTTGTACCTCATCAACTCCAAAACTGCTGTAATAATTCTAGCAATTGATTAATCCAAAATCCTGTTCATCAAAAATCTCAAATCATTCGTCACTGTGCAACGCCAAAAATTCAACACTAATAATTACAATGCACCGCCACCCAAAATAGCAATATCAAGACTTGCGCAAAAATACTAAGTGTTGGCAATTCAACTGACTCGAATGTTAACTATTATCTTATTTGGGCCTGGGTTGACGACTATGATATTTAATCAAGATCGAAGGTTCTAATATTATATCGGAAGAGAAAAATTAGGCTGTTCTGTTTAGTGGCATAAACAGGAGGATCGTTGCTACAATCTCTAGAAGAAAAACACGATGATATTTTGACTAAAAATATTGTCCTTGCCTCATGCCTCTGTGTACTTATAATGAGTATTATAACTGCAGAAGTTTTTTATGAAAGCTAATAAATTAGAATCTTACAGTATAACAGCTCTGACTGTAATTTTAGGGATATTGGCTACAACTCCCGCCAAATCTCAACCCATAACCCCCTCAAACGACGGCACAGGTACAACCGTCAATCAAAACGGCAATCAATTTAATATTCAAGGTGGCGCTCATAATGGGACTAACCTCTTCCACAGTTTTGACCAATTCAACGTTCACTCCGGTCAAACAGCTAACTTTCTCACCACTCCAGATACTCGCAATATTTTCGGCAGAATCACAGGAGGTAACGCCTCAATTATCAACGGTCTGATCCAAGTCATCGGTAGTAATTCTAACCTCTTCCTGATGAACCCGGCAGGCATAATGTTTGGCCCAAAGGCTAGCCTTAATGTCCCCACCTCATTCAGCGTGACCACAGCCACAGGTATAGGTTTTAACAGCAATAACTTCTGGTTTCAAGCCATGGGAACAAATGATTATGCCAACCTAGTAGGAAACCCCAGTGGCTATCATTTTAATGTCTCAAACCCAGGCGCTATAGTTAACGAAGGGAACCTCAGTTTAAACCCAGGGGAAAATCTTACTTTGTTGGGTGGCACGGTTATCAACACAGGGCAACTCTCCACAGCAGGCGGCAACGTTACTATCACAGCAGTAGAAGGAGGTAGTACTCTGAGAATATCCCAACCAGGAAATTTATTAAGTTTGGAAGTAGGTTCAACAATAGCGAATGGGGAAGATATTTCTGGTATGACTCCCTTATCCTTACCCGAACTTTTAACAGGTGGAGAAATAACTCAGGCCACATCTATGACTGTGAATGGAAATGGTGATGTGGTGTTGATAGATTCAAATATCCTGGTAGCTGATTTACCAGGTACAGCAATTACTTCGGGAAATATCAACGTTTCGATCCCCCCTAACCCCCCTTATCAAGGGGGGGAGATGAATCGTTTCCCCCTTTTTAAGGGGGACGGAAGGGGGATCGAAGAAGGGGGGTATATGAATAGTCTTCCTCTTTCCCAGGGAGACTGGAGGGGGATTTCTCAAAGAATGGAAAGGAATACCAACTCCAGTTCCCTTAAAAAGGGGGGTCAGAGGGGATCTAATGTCGGAGGACAGATAAATGTGTTAGGCGATCGCGTAGCAATTATCGATGCCAATATTAACGCCGATGGTCTAAATGGAGGGGGAAGAGTATTAATCGGAGGCGACTTTCAAGGTAATGGAATAGTACCCAACTCTCAGCAAACATTTGTTAACAATAACTCATTTATTTCCGCTGAGTCTACCACAAATGGTGACGGCGGTCAAGTAATAATTTGGTCCGATGGAATAACTAATTTTGCCGGGAATATTAGTGCCAGAGGAGGAGAATTTTCTGGTGATGGAGGGTTTGTTGAAGTATCAGGAAAACAACAATTAATATTTGATGGAAATGTCAATGTTAGTGCAGCATTTGGCACCCCAGGAACAATATTATTAGACCCAGAAAATCTAACAGTGGGAGAGTTAGAAAATACTGAAAGTTCAGAAGATAATAATTCGGAAGTGGCATTTGGTGAAAATTCCGAAACCACAGAAAATGCAGAAACAGAAACAGTAGATAATAATTCGGAAGTGGCGTCTGGTGAAAATTCGGAAGTGGCGTCTGGTGAAAATTCCGAAACCACAGAAAATTCAGAAAATGTTGAGAATTCAGAAATAGCAGAAAATTCCGAAAATGCAGAAACAGAAACAGTAGATAATAATTGGGAAGTAGCATCTGGTGAAAAATCCGAAAATTCAGAAACCACAGAAAATCTTGAGAATTCAGAAATAGCAGAAAATACAAATTCAGAGATAGAAATAACTTCTACAGAAAATACTGAGAACTCAGAAACAATAGAAACAGAAACACCAATAGACCCCTTTGCTCAAGATCAAAATTCTGATGTCACAATTTCAGCAGAAAATATTGGAGAATTATCAGGAGATATAATTTTATTTGCCGACAACGACATAACAATTAATGAAAAGATAGAAACTACAGAATCTGTAGAATTAAAAGCAGGTCGCAATATTAACATCAATGCCGATATTGACACATCAATTGGCAATGGAAATATTGACCTACTCGGTAATAATGATGAAATGGATATTGCTAACCGGAGTGCCGGAGCAGCATCAATAAATCAATTAGATGGAACAACATTAAATGCCGGAAGTGGCACCATTAATATTCAGTTGGGGAACTTAGGAGAAGTAGGGGATATAAATCTGGGAAACTTAACAACAACAGGGCAAATTTTAGTTAATGCCAATGGTGGAAATATTGCCAGAGTTTCTGATAGTTCAATTATTAATGCGGGTAGTGTTTTATTTGAAACAAATGGCAGTGGAGGAATAGGTTTAACTGATGCACCTTTGCAGTTGAATGTAGAAAATTTAGAAGCTGTTTCTGGCAGTGGTGGAGCATTTTTTGATGTGTTGGGAGATGTGAATATTGGTGATGTGAGAGAGGATGTTAATGGTATTGTTACTGCTGGGGGAGATATAGAAATTCAGAGTGCAGGAAATGTGACTTTAACAGAAAGTATTTTTATTTCGGAGCAAGATGCTACAGAGAATAATTCTGAGGTAGCATCTAGAGAAAATACAGAAGTTGATAGTGGGACAGGTGGTGCAATTAATATTGAAGCTACGGGAGATATTGTTGCTACGGGTAGCGGAATTACAGCTAGTGGGGAAAGTGTTTCTTTGTCTGGAACAAATATTACGATCAATGATGAATTTGATGAAACTTCTGGGGATGCGGATGTTAAGTTGGCAGCTACAAATGATATTACAGTTGAGGATATAGAGGATGATGCGTTGGAATTTCTGCCTGGGGAAGGAGAGATAGAATTTCGGGCAGATGTGGATGGAGATGGAATTGGTGCTGTGACCATGTTGCATAACGAAGCGGATGTTGGCAGTGATGCGGATACTATTAAGACCAATGGGCGAAATTTAACTATTGCAGGTGCCGGTCTTGTTTTGGGGAATATTGATACTTCGGCGTTGCCAGTCTATTTTGGTGGGGAGTTGCCAGCAACTGTAGATGTAGATGAGGATGGAGCTATCAACTCTGCTTCTGGTCAAGGAAATGGAGGTGCTATTAACCTTAATGCTATTTCTGGAGATATTCTTACAGGTTCGTTAGATGCTTCATCTGTTGATAGTGATGGAGGCGATATAGAAATAAATGCGGTAGGGGATATTACTACGGCAGAGATTATTACTAATTCTGGTGAATTTATTGTTGATGAATTTGGAAGAGAAGAAACCAACGGTGGTAGTGGCAATGCTGGTAATATTAGTATAGAAAGCACAACCGGCTCAATTGATACTACAATAGGCTCAGTTTTTGCTCGTTCAGTTTCAGGAAATGGAGGAAATATTACCCTAGATGCAGGAGCTAACATTGAGATGGCATCACTTGATTCCTCTTCTCAGGCATCAGAAGGTAACTCAGGAAATGGAGGAAATATTATCCTAGATGCAGAAGGTAACATTGAGATGGCATCGGTTGATTCCTCTTCTCAGGCATCAGAAGGAAACTCAGGAAATGGAGGAAATATTACCCTAGATGCAGGAGCTAACA
>NZ_JAAHGK010001330.1:0-2041 GCF_010672505.1 Okeania sp. SIO2B9
TCATGATGATGAATCAGATACCAATTTCCACCCATCCGCTCAAAAATATTTGTTGCTATACACTGAGCTTTACTTTTCCTACCTCCAATCACTTGCATCAAATTTTCAATCAAAATAACATAACCAATATCTCCATTAATTTCTATTGTCACAATATCAAGATCTATTTCCATATAATTAGTATTTTTAAATATTAAATCCCAGGAATTCCGAATATTTTCAAAACCACGAATGGCATTACGACCTGGATGAATACAAACTGTGTCAATACCCTTGGACAAAATAGAACTGATAGTTTCGATGTCCCGTTTTTCAAAAGCTCGATAAAAGGCTTGATTTGCTGTTAATATTGCTTGCTTTTCGTCAGTCATAAAATTTTTAGTTTAGATATAGAATAATTGTTATTATCTAACGATAGAATCATATTAACCAGTTCAATCAAATTATTCTCCGATAGACCATGGAAACAACAGAAAAAAAATCTCCTAATATATTTTTGAAAATGTTATACATTACCCTCTTTTTGTTAGTAACAGTTGCCATTGTTGTCGGAGTTAATGCCACCTCTGACAAACTAAATTTATTTGCTGGCACCAGACCCAATAATCTAGGCGTATATTCTGGACGACTAGCACCTTGTCCCAATAGTCCAAACTGTGTCAGTAGTTACAGTCAAGATGCAGAACATGGTATAGTCTCTCTTAGCTATGACTCTAATAATCCAGAAACAGCGATCGCTAACCTCAAACAAATAATTGCATCTATGTCTCGGACAAATATTGTTAAGGAGGATAAAAATTACTTGTATGCTGAGTTTACAAGTAAGATAATGGGATTTGTAGATGATGTAGAATTTTATGTAGATGAAGAAGCTAATGCTATTCAACTACGTTCAGCTTCCCGTCTAGGAGAATCAGATTTAGGTGTTAACCGCGAACGAGTCGAAACTATTCGGACAAAATGGAACCAACTAAAAACAAGTAATACCATGTCCAGTTGAATAGTTATAAATAATAAGTCAGGAGTCAGGAGTCAGGAGTCAGGAGTCAGGAGTCAGGAGTCAGGAGAAAGAAAGAGTAGTAGAAGGAGAAAGTTTTTTGTTCGCGCTCTTACCCGGACACGATATCATAGCTCAAATCACCAACGCCAAATACTCCCCCACTCCCTTCCGTATCCGTGTATCCGTGCCATAATCAGTGTGATCCACTCCCTCACTCCCTGTTCCCTTTCACCAAAGGAATATTCACCATGACAACAACCTCAAGCTATACAAACACGATCAACCCAACTGAAACAACTTTCCCCCAGTTAGGTGCATTTTTACAAGCACATAATGAAATCGAATACATTCTACCACCCTTAGTTGGAATCATAATTACCAATAGATTTAAACTACGGGGTGCTACTGCACTTATAGTCAACCTTACAGTTGCAGGTTTTGTGCGCCAAATAATTGAACAACTAAAAGAACAAACAGTAACTATACCTGTAATTGATACTGAGCAAACAACTATTCCTCAACCAGTGACAACCGTTGCTAGTGATGATTCACAAACATACACCATCGTGCATTCAGTACCCGGTCGCATCCGACTGCGAATACCAAAAGTAGCATCTGACCCAAATTATGTCAGACGTTTAGAACAACTTTTAACAGCAGACTCCCATGTATTAGGAGTGCGGATAAATACAGCAGCAGCTTCAGTTGCCATCCAGTATCAAGCTGATGGAATGTCAGAATGGGAACTAGGAATGCTATTGATGAATATCATTCAAGAAGCTGAACCTGATGAAGAGGAAATACCCCAACCAGAAGCAAATTCAGAGTCCCCAGAAACGCCATAAGAAACTGATTAAGTACATTTAAGGTTTTGGAAAAAGACAATTTGACACTGACTTCCAACTTCGACCTTGATGTCATCCCCCCTCTAATTCCCCAGTAGGTTAAATCTTTAAAATCATAGGTTGATACTTAGCGGTACTTTGATATTTTTTACAATGAAAATGCCTTCAAAGCTATTAGGGATAAGGGAAATACATC
>NZ_JAAHGK010001331.1:0-2040 GCF_010672505.1 Okeania sp. SIO2B9
ATATTCTTTCCCCTACTTGCACATCTCGGAAAACTTCCGGTACATCACATCCTACTCTTGCAGGTTGATTTTTACTAGATGGTTTACCGAGAATATCACCTTGTTTCACTACCAAAGTATCCCCTTGGGAAAGGGAAAAATGTTTACCTTCAATTTTGCCAGTTCTTAATTTTGGACCTCCTAAGTCAAAAGAGATGCGACAGGATTTCCCTAGCTCCGTTTCCGCTTGGCGCAAATTTTGAATCATTTTTGTCCATACTTCCCGGTTGTCATGGGCGCAGTTAACGCGCATGATATTCATATCTTTGGCTAATAATTTGTGAATTATCTGAGGATCATCAGCAGCTTCACTTGGCATTGTCACCATGATACGAGCATTTCTAAGTTCTGGTTTAGGCCCCAATATCTCCAGAGTATGTTTTGTGAGAATGGCGTTTCCCAATTCGTGGGTTATAGATAATTCGGTTTGTAGTTCTGGTGGGATAGAAAGATTATCTATTCTATGGAGTGCTTCTAAAACTGCATGAAGTGAGGCCATAACATGAGCTTCCATCCGACCGAGGGAACTTAACCCCAAGATACTAAGGTCATATTGTAAATCTCGGATATCATGGCGACGTACTGCTAGATAATGAATCAGGTTTTGGGCACTTTTCCGATTATTAGGATAAATCTTTTCTAGGTTTTCAGCTTCTTGTAGTTCAAGGGCGATCGCTTCTGACCATATTTGTTTTAACGCTTGTAGGGAGCGCTCAATTCTTTCTGTACGAATAGTAGAAGCATCCTGTTGAGGTATTTCTAGTTTCATCTTTTTATATAAAATTCTCTATACCTTCCTTATATCAAAATCTACTTCTGAGATTCTCTCTCCAAAGTTAAGTTTGTTTTAGATTAAGTAGATATATAGCGGTTTTCACCCTACTAAGGTACATCAACGATCCCCCTAAATCCCCCTTAAAAAGGGGGACTTCCGGTTCCCCCCTTGAAAAAGGGGGGTTAGGGGGGATCTGCAGCAGTGTACCTCACTAGCTTAGGAATTGCTATGTATAGTTAATCAACCTAATGACTCAAAATGCCATCCCCATTTCTAGGAATGAACCCTTATCTAATTGAAATTTCGTTAACTGCATCAAACAAATTTTCTGCTTTTTTGTCATCAAGTCCTGACAAACTTAAAAATTTTTAAACTAAAAGACTAAAACTCAAACTTATTTGTCTGAGACAAAAAAGCAGTGGGTAGAAAATTTCTTGGATGATAATTGATATTTTGTTTGCTTCCTTCTGAAAGTGTTACTTAAAACTGAAGCTCAATTTATTTATTTAAAGGTAGTCTTGTCAGCTATTATTTACTCTACAATACTATTCCTAACATTCTTTTTTGAAATTGGTATTACCTAGTCTCCCCTAAAAATTTTCCTCGCTCTCTTCTACAACCTCACAAATCTGCTTATCCACATAATCATCATCTACATTTTTAGTAATTAATTCTGCCAAAATTCCCAAAGATATTAACTGTACAGACAGAATAATACACAAAATTCCAAATAAAAATAAAGGACGAGTACCTATAGGTCGAATCTCCATAAACCAGAGTACAATTAAATAACCCAAAGATGTCATTCCTATAGCACCAAACAATAATCCTAAACTCCCAAACAAATGACCTGGTTTATGTAAATAATGAGTAGTTGCTAAAACAGTTAATAAATCAATAAAGCCACGGGTATAACGTTCTAAACCATATTTAGATTTTCCTTGTTTCCGCCGATGATGTCTGACAGTTACTTCAGTAATTTTAAATCCTAAACTATGAGCTAATACGGGAATATAACGATGTAACTCTCCATAGACTTTTATACAGTCTAATACTTCTTTTTTATAGGCTTTTAAGCCACAGTTAAAATCATGCAATTTGACTCCAGTTAAAATTGATGTAACTCCATTAAATAATTTCGAGGGTAATGTTTTAGAAAGAGGGTCGTTACGATGTTTTCGCCATCCAGAAACTAAATCATATCCTGACTCTAATTTTTCCAAAAA
>NZ_JAAHGK010001332.1:0-2038 GCF_010672505.1 Okeania sp. SIO2B9
TAGAGTCTCAATGGCAACATTTTTTCGTAGACACTAATAATGTACGGCTACATTATGTTACTCAAGGCGAAGGAGAGTTAGTTATACTCCTTCATGGGTTCCCTGAATTTTGGTATTCTTGGCGCTATCAAATGCCTGCATTGGCCCGTCATTTCAAGGTTGTAGTTCCAGATTTACGGGGATATAATGATTCAGACAAACCAGATAATGGCTATGACCTAGATACTTTAGCTGCTGATATTCGGGGACTAATTGAACGTTTGGGTTATGTTAAAGCACATATTGTTGGCCATGATTGGGGAGGGGCGATCGCCTGGCATCTAGCTGAAAAATTTCCTCAATACTTGAACCGTCTAGCAATCTTGAATGCAGCTCATCCACAAAAACTGATTCAAGAACTGGCAGGAAATGTAGATCAAATACGCAGAAGTTGGTATATATTCGCTTTTCAAGTTCCTGGTATTCCAGAATGGCTGATTCAGCAAAATTTAAGAGAGTTTATTAAAGGGGTTTTTCAAGGACAAGCTATTCGCAAAAGTGTCTTTACTACTGAAATTACTCAAATTTATCAGGCAGCTCTGGAAAAACCAGGAGCGCTAGTATCCGCAATTAATCACTATCGTCAATTTCTTTTACCTCAAAACTGGCTAAAGAGCTTTAATCCTAAGCCATCATTAATTACAGCACCAACTTTAATTTTATGGGGAAAAGAAGATTCTTTTTTAAGTCAAAAACTTACAGAAGGTTTAGATAAACTAATAGCAGCTCCCTTTTGGTTAAAAGTTATCCCTGAATGTGGCCACTGGATTCAGCAGGAAGTACCTCATACAGTGAATAGAGAGTTGCTTGATTTTTTAAGGAAGAAATAATTTATAGCAGGGAACAGGGAATAGGGAACAGTAGAAAAAATATTTCCCTGTCTAAAGTTGTCTATGTCCGCCTTTTATCTGTCTATTGCAACTATTGACAAATTTAGTTAAATGTCGCTATAAATATCAAAAATAGGGCGGTAGGGCATTCCGTCCTTAAAGCTCGTGGAGTCCGACGGGATACCGGGACTACGAAACGAGAAGCTCACACTATAGCATCAGCTTAGTGTGGGAGATGTCACCAAAAAGCAAAAAAATCATAGTTGCATAATTTGTAGATTTATCATAATAAAATAACTGCAACTATGAAATATTTACTCTTCTGCTAATAAAATTTACTCTTCTTCCAAAACTTCTATTTCACCTTCTTCCTCTTCCATATCATCAGGTCGTGCCACAGAATTAGCAGAAACCAAAGCACCATGATTTAACTTTTCCCGAACTTGCTGTTCAACTTTTTTGGCAAAATCAGGATTTTCTTCCATATAAGCGATCGCCTTTTCTCTACCCTGAGCAAAATTACTTCCTCCGTAGCTATACCAAGCACCTTTACGCTTAATTACATCTGTCTCTTCAGCTAGGTCAATAATACAACCGAAACTAGAAATTCCTTTACCAAAAATAATATCAAATTCAGCAATACGGAATGGAGGGGCAACCTTATTTTTAGCAACTTTTACCTTAACATGAATACCATATTCCTCTGAAGATTTTTTCAGAGTTTGTGTACGACGAATATCAAGTCTTACCGAAGAATAAAACTTAAGAGCATTACCACCAGTAGTAGTTTCTGGATTACCATACACAACACCGATTTTTTGTCGAAGTTGGTTGAGAAAGACAACTGTACAACCAGACTTACCAATATTACCTGTAATTTTTCGTAACGCTTGACTCATTAAACGAGCTTGAAGACCCATGTGAGAATCTCCCATGTCCCCCTCAATTTCAGCTCTAGGAACTAATGCTGCTACCGAGTCAACAACCACAATATCAACAGCTACAGATCGAACCAGGTGATCCACTACCTCCAAACCCATCTCCCCAGTATCAGGTTGGGAGACAAGTAAATTTTCGATATCGACCCCTAATGCAGCAGCATAAGTGGGGTCAAGAGCGTGTTCCGCATCTACAAAAGCTGCAATACCTCCTGTTTTCTGAATTTCGGC
>NZ_JAAHGK010001333.1:0-2033 GCF_010672505.1 Okeania sp. SIO2B9
CTAGGTATATACAATTTCTTTCGACAAATAAATAATATTTAAGTTTTATGGTTAACTTATCTAGCTTTAAGTCCTTGATCTTAACACCTCTTGAAAACTCCCTGCCAAAAACTTTTCAGGAGTTAACTGTACAAAATTTATGTTGATAGTAATCAATCAGGAGAAGTAGCTGCTTTGAGACTGGAAGCTGAACCAAGATTGCCAGGAATAATCTTAACTTAAGAGGGACATATCTCAGGAATGATTTCCCGACAGCGGTTTTTGGAGTCTCTGAGTTGCCTTTTTGGACGAGAACTATTTTTGAAAAGGTCTTTAAAGACTTTGTATGAATTCGCTTATACAGATTTTTTGCTTATGCCTGGCAATACTACAGTTGTAGAAGCTAGTAGTACCGCTTTACAAAGACCAACTAACCAAGCTTATGAACTAATTGTGGTTGAAATCGAACCCTATGTCTACAGAATTTTAGATGTCCATCATCTGCTGATAGCTCAATGTCATATTCATCAATTGGCCAGTAATTTACTCCATGAACTTTATCAAGAATTGGAGAAAGCTCACCAAGAATTAGAGCTTCAAGCTTCTTTAGATGCCTTGACTCAAGTTGCTAATGGTAGAACATTTGACGAATATCTAGCTTAACAGTGGTTACAAATGTCTAAAGGACAGAACTCTATCTCCGTCATCATGGCAGATATTGATTGTTTTAAAAGTTACAATGACACTTATGGTCATCAAGCTGGAGATCAATGTCTCAAACAAGTAGCTTTGGCAATCAATCAAGCTGTTCAAATGTCACTTCAAACAAATAAGGAAAATTTAGTAGCTCGTTATGGAGGAGAAGAATTTGCTATAGTTTTACCCAAGATAAATGCTATTGATGCTGTTTCTGTAGCTGAACAAATTCGTGTTCTCATGTCAAGTCATTAAATATTATTCATCAAGCTTCTGTTACCTCAAAAGTTGTAACTTTAAGTTTAGGACTCACCACAACTGTACCTCAATTGGGTGGATCACGAGAAGCATTAGCATTAATTTATGAAGCAGATCGAGCACTTTATCAAGCTAAAATTAAAGGTCGCGATCGCGTTCTCCTTAGTTAAGGTTAGCTCTGGATAAATTATATCATCTCTGGTAGCATCGTTAGTGTATAAAATTACGTCATAATTAGAGGGAACCCTTCTTCCTGATAACTTCTTTTCTCTGTCTCCCTTTCATCAAAGTTTAGGTATATAACCGGACATGATATTACAGCGCTTTTCAAATGAATGAACTACAAATATCTAAAATAGAACTGTACAAGGAGTGATCGCCTCAACTTATCAACTTATAGTTGAATAAATAATGATCATAACAAATTATCATCATTTATTCAAATAACAAATCAACCGTTTTCAGATTTATTCAGCAAACCCACGGCAAACGCATCTTATTTTGAAGTTCTGACAGGGTAAAGATGCCAGACTTTTGAGTATTTATACTTATTTCTTCTCTAAAGCTTAACGGCAGAAGCTTCCAGAATTTAGATGCGTTTGCCCTGTTCAGCAAACCCTAAATATTGCTTAACTATTCAAGCTAATTTTCTGCTTCTAACTTCTTGAGTCAACTAATTTTATTTCTGAGTACGACGACTTCTAGGAGGAACGACTTTTGGGGAAGTTGATTTACCGGGAGTGGACTTACGTCGGTGTTTCTGAGGTTTGACCTTGGGAATTAAGCTAGATAGACCTTTAGTTTTGAAACGTTTATAAGCTGAACTACTCCAGTCACTAACAGAATGACTCATTGCACCAAGTTCTAGACCCACTAATAAAGCAATTACTTCTTGATAATGTAGAGAAAGTGATCGCCACAAGCTTTCAACAAACGCTAAAATACTCCATTCCAGCCCCAGTAATTCATCTATAATAAAACCAAATACAACCACCACTCCCAACCATGTTAAAAGATATAGCAATCGTATTGCAGTACCAATTATCGGTCCGTGAGATAAAAAGGAGCGATGATTCAGACTGGTTTGGTAGGGTCGCCAA
>NZ_JAAHGK010001334.1:0-2029 GCF_010672505.1 Okeania sp. SIO2B9
GAATTTAGCTGTTGTTTTACCCCATCATTGGGAACAGTATTTGAAGAATAAGAAATCAGTTAAAATTACTCCCAGTTTAGTTCAAAGAGACTTTTATAGAATAATTTCAACTTTGGGAACAATGGCTCGATCTCCCAAACGTCGAGGTTATTCTTCTGGACGGATTAAAGGATATAAAACAACACCACGAACTCGTCATCAAGTTATCACAAAAGGGCAAAAAAAATCTCGAAAACAACGAAAAGTTTCTTAGGAACTGGCGACAACTCTTAATTATTGCCTTTTTTCAGTGATTAAATTCACTGGAGATAGAGCGGTATTATCCTGTTTGATTAGCGTAATAATTACGCTAACTGTTAGTTACTTTTTGTCCAAAGTCCAATTAGACTCTTTGTATTATTTATAATATCAACATTTTGAGCTTCTTCATTAAGGGCTGAACTCTGACCATGTTGAGTAGACATAACTGCTTGATTAGGTAACAACTACAAGGCATCATAAACTATAAGATCAAATCAAAATGTGACATAAAAATTAATCTTTGGTAATTTTAATCACAAGAATTAATTTCGTTATTAGATAACAAAATACTGATTAAATCTCTCCGTTTTTTTACTTACAATATAGTTAAGTTTAAATGAGTGATTATATAAATTTACAGATATTTAAAAAGTTAATTTTACAGGGGTTTCCTTTGCTATGAGGTACAGTCCAATCTTCTTAGTTTTTTATATCATGTTCCCCTCCGGGGGAGCTACGCTAACGGATAATCAGTGATAAAAAACCTTTTCCCTTCTAACCTTTTCTTTCCTTCTGCCTTATCTCCTCCAAAGTGTAAGTATTCAACCGAACATGATATTACTTCTGACTTAAAATAAGGTGTACCTCATTACATCGGAAAGTGCTGTATGTTAGTAAAGGGAATTAAAAAAGGAAAAACTATCGAGTTATTAGAGGAAGTAAATTTACCCGATAACCAAGAAATTTTAATAGAAATTAAAGAGGTTAATGATTTTTGTTCAGCCTATCAAAAATTTAGGGCAAAAATAGAACAAAAAGGAATTACTTTTGATGATAATACTTTTGAGAACTTACGAGATAAGTCACCAGGGAGAGAGGTTGATTTATGAGTTTAAACTATTTGCTAGATACTAATATAATTTCTGAATCTATACGTCCTTCTTCGTTGACCTGAAATGATTGAGAATTTGAAAGCCTTGTGAAGTCAAGCCTAGAGACAAAAAATGACCCTAAATACTTGCTGGAAGTAAAGAGAGTTGGAGAGCGATCGCTAAATAGATGTTCAATTTTCTGAGTTAATAGTCTGTATAATTAGCGATTTCTAGACAGCAAAAAATAGAACAGTACCAAGACACTGCTATTGAAATTCTCTGTTTCCAAGTTAACTATCCAGTTAACTGGTTTTATTCTTTCCTTTCTTTTTAGATTTTTTCTTCTTACTTTTTGCCCCCTTAGTTTTTGCACGCTGCTGAACTACTTCCGGTGGCGGACCATAATCTCCATTAACAAAATATTTTCGTTCTACTATATGTTCTGGATCTACTTCAATCCACAGACGAGCTCCCCCAGCTTGACTTTTGTTCGGGTTATGAGGCTGATAAACAATTTGGCAAGGTCCGTTAATTTTAAGGGCATGGCAATAATTCTTTTTATCTCCCACTTTCACTGCAACGGCTGGATGAGAAGTTCCATTGTCTCGGTTATAGTCAATAGTCTTTCGCAGAACATGAACAATAGTCTTAGCTTTGCGTTGAAGTTTATTCCAACTACCTTCAGGACCACGACAACCTGGTGTAATCTCTGGCATTCCGCGATGGTTGAGAGGAATTTGCCAAAATCTTTTGACTTTTCGAGCGCCGATAACACGACCTTTATTGAGTAAAAACCTCAATCTACCTGTTGAAATATTTAGTAGAAAAGCTGCTTGTGTAGTACTAACTAATGAGACAGTCATAACTATAACGTTAGGGTTTTAGGTTCTATATGAAAATTATAGAATACTTAGATA
>NZ_JAAHGK010001335.1:0-2029 GCF_010672505.1 Okeania sp. SIO2B9
TTGTAAGAATGATTTTTCTGCCCAACTATGCGCCTAAAATACGCTCCTTTTTGAGCGTGAAGAGCTGAAAAACAGGCACTTTTTTTGAACAAAAAAAGGCTAAAACCTTTATCTGTAAATACTTTTAGATTTAATCAGCAAGCCCTAATTACCTCATTGTTCGATCGCCTCTTTTGTATTATTCCTAACTTTGAATTTATCTTTGAAAAAAATCTCTCTCCCTTCTAATTTACTTCTCATACCAAATTCAAAAAAGGTAGTTATATCAAATCCGGTTATACAATTGTCGCACTCTATACTTCCACTCAAAGCAGACATAAAATGCCGGAATATTTCTAGATAATTCCCACTCTCTCGACTCCTTTCTCCTTTTTCCTGAGTTCTGACTTTTGACTTTTGACTCTTGACTTATGATTTCCTTACCCTTTAAAAAAAAGAACGTCGCCAATGAAATAAATTTTCTAGCCAATCTTTAACTATTTGATGACCCTCTCTTTTCTGCCTTAACCATGCTGCTGCTGTTTGAGCATTAATTTCTGATACAGTAGGCCAAATATGAGGTAAATCAGCGATCGCTTCCATTTTTATCTCTTGACGAATAGCTAATGCCATAATATGAACTATCTCACTTGCTTCAATTCCTACCACAGAAACACCTAAAATTTTGCCATTGCGATGACCAATAAATTTACAAAATCCTGTTGTTTTATCTAAAATTTGAGTCCGGTCAATACTTTTAAAATATTGCCGACAAACTAATATATTTTCTCCATAACGTCGTCTAGCTTGAGCTTCGGTTAAACCAACTCTTGCTAATTGTGGTTCTGAAAATATTGCCCAAGGAATACCATGATAATCGACCTTAAAAATCGGGAAATAAAGAATATTTTTCAAGGCAATTTTAGCCTCATAATTAGCAATGTGAGAAAATGAATAACCACCTACTAAATCTCCACAAGCATAAATCCGAGAATTAGTAGTTTGTAACTTTTGATTTAACAATAAATTATGATTATTAAACCTCACACCTACCGCTTCTAAATTCAAACTTTCAAATTCTGGTTTATTACCTGCTGCTAATATAATTTCATCTGTTTCTATACCTTCATTTCCGACTAAAATCCATTTTTTATCATCAATTTCTCTCCCTTGGGATACTTCAGTTTTAGTGATAATTCTAATACCTTCTGCTTCTAACTGAGCTTGAACTAAAAATGCTGCTTCCGAATCTTCCTTACCTAAAATATGAGAACTTTTCACTACCATAGTAACCTTAGTTCCTAACCGAGAAAAACTCTGCGCTATTTCTACTCCACTAGGGTCTCCACCAATAACTACCAAACTTTGAGGAAGTTTTGAGAGTTGTTTAATTTCTTGAGGAGTAATAAATTTGGTAGTTGTTAATCCTGGAATAGGTGGTATTATAGGCTGGGATGCTATGGCTAAAAGATATGTGCGAGAGCGCAGATGTCGTCCTTTCATCACAAAAGCTAAATTAGGGCGATCAACAAACTTACCCTCACCAAAAATTACATCTATCCCTAATGCTCCTAAAATTGCAGGTTCATATTTTGATAATTGATTAGAAACCACATAGTCAGCATACTTTTTTGCTTCTTCAAACTTAACCCAAATATCACCAGAATCATCATTACCTTGATAAATACCAAACTGTTGTTTGTGGTCTATCTGCTCAACAAAATTTCCTATTTGACCAATAATTTTGTTGTGATGAAATCCTTGGGTGCTGCTAAAATCTGAAAAAGAAGGTTGTACCAGTGCCACACGACCTTGCAGTTGTGTTGCGGTAATAGCTGCATAAATCCCTGTTATTGTCCCACCTATGATTACTACATCGTAGTCAAGCATATTTATTTTTCGGTGTTGGTGATTTGAGGTATAATATAGCGCTGTGCGCAGGCAACAGGCAACAGGCAACAGCTCATCTGGGGGAATAAAAGACCGATAATACAAGACTTTTAGCTATTGGACAGTTCTTGTAATTTGTAAATATGCCAGCGCACATTGC
>NZ_JAAHGK010001336.1:0-2029 GCF_010672505.1 Okeania sp. SIO2B9
TCTTGATTCTATATTCTCATAGCAAATTCACTTTTACTAAAATAATTTTCAAAAAAAGATATCAGTTTTCGCCTAAATAGAATCTTGGTGTTTAGGCAATAAAACTAGACTGAGATTTAATCATATAGCACTAAAAAGAAAGACTAGGACATCTCAAAAGCCTAAAATGCAAACAACGCAGTCTTCTTTTTCCTTCTTCCTTCTAATTTCCTGTTGCCGATCGCCCTTGCTTCTGTAACTTAACCAAAACAAAATAACAGAGAAAAATTGTATAGATGATTAATCCAGTAAACCCCAAGAAGCCGATAAATTCTTGAGGCCAATCTGCATGAAAAATTTGTTTAAATAACCATGGAGGGTCTAGCCAAACATTACAAAATGGATCTTCAAGTAAATCATTGCGGGATTTAAAAGCACAGGCCAAAAAAGGAATTTCGAATAATGCTCCGATTAAATTATAAAATGTAGCAGCCCAACGCCAAGAAGTCAAACTAGCCTTCAGAGGAGAATTTCGTAATTCTCGAATTTCCTCATTCAAATCTACCCAAAACCACAAAGCTACCGGAATTAAAATTCGAGCTATTAATGATGTTAAAAAACTTATAGGTACTGCTGCAATCATTAAGTAAACAGTGATTGCCAATAAACTAGAAACTCGCCAATAAGTAATCAACAAACGTTGAATAGCTTCAGACTTTTTGACAAAAGCCCAAATCAAAATAAGTAGGGGTAGTACCACAGTGAATAATACCGCTAGCCTATAGTCCATCCAGACCCAAATCTCTAATCCAGATGTGATGGCTATGGGTAAAAAGTTTAACATAATTAGTAACTTATAAAAATAGTAACTTATAAAAATTTAACTATAATCGTAATTAACTTTAAAAAGTTATTTATGGTATATTTTTTTGATAAGCAACTGAATTAATAAGTTAAATATTTCAGTTGCTTACCAGCCAAGCATTAATATATTTAATTTAATAAACTACGGTCGAATAGCTTATTAAATCAATAAACTGGCCCTAGTTGTCGTATACTCGACACTCAACAGCCTCAGGATTATCATCGCAATAATTTTCCAAGGAACTTGGAGACTTCTTTTCCTTTTGATGAGCAGACTCAGCTTGAAGCTCTTCTACCGAATCCCAAGCTACTGCACATTCCTTGGAATTAGCACCAGAAGCATCACAAATAGCACGAGCTTCTTCGCGCTCTTGCTCAATTTTTTCCTCAATGTTGTTATTAGTCATAGTTTTTTTATTCTTAACTTAACTTACTACCTACGATTTTTGGGACACAATTCCTAAATATAAAATCAAGGGTTAGAAATTGAAAAACAGGTCAGGTAAAGAGACAAATTAAAATTTTACCTCTTTATCATTTATATATGCTACGAGAGATTCCCAACCAAATGATCTTGATATTTTAAGATTCATTGACAAAAAAATCAATCTTTCAAACTGTCTAAATGTCCAGCTTGCTCAACAATACTTAATACTAACATAACTGAAACGATAACCTGTTTGATAAGCAACATTTATGAAATTAAATTAAAAATATTATGATCATAATTTAAGTAGTTTTATACCAATTATTAGACTGAGCAATATTACAAAACTTTGATTGTTAGAAATAGGGGAAATAAGGTAGAAAAAAGTCGATTAACAGATGTACAAGGTCAACTTCACCATTAAATTCTGCTAATTTACATTCCTACTTTTGGCACGTTTCGTCGAATATTTTGTTTAACTACTGGAGTATTTCAGAGTTAATCACTTTTTTTCGGTATTTAGTGACAAATAGGATCTGAACAGTTAAGAGAGTAAACAGACCTAAAACCTTTGTGATAAGTGGTTAACACAATATAGCAATAAGTTGAATATAAAATTATAATAATTACTCATTGCTACAAAATTAAGCCCACTTGTGAACAGTCAGTCAACATTGATTATTGGCTATAACTATTACAAAGGCATTGGAATTATGCTCTTGGTCAACCCTTGGACTGGTTGAACCAAACCAGGTGTCA
>NZ_JAAHGK010001337.1:0-2029 GCF_010672505.1 Okeania sp. SIO2B9
CTGCTTTTCTTTATTTACAAAAGGCGATTATTAATCATCAATTTGTGGATGGTTTTTGTCGGTTATGGGAGGCGAAGTTGGAGAATGCGGAGGAGATAGTATCTGATGAATTGTATTTGACAAAGGTAGCTGGTTTAAATTTTGTTAAGGAGCTGCAAAAATTAGATAGTTATTCAGAAAGTTTTCAGCAGCAGTATCGGAAAACATCTGAATATTTGCTCAAATATTATATTCATTTTGGCAATGTATTGATGGAAAATGAATCTTATGCCAGTGCAGAGATCATTTATCAGAAAGCTTTACAACTTCAGCCAAATTTACCAGAGATTTATTGTTTATTAGGGAATAGTTTAGTTAAACAAAAGCGATTAAATCCAGCAATTATTAGTTATCGAGTAGCTATCCAAATATTGTTAAGTGAAAATAGAGTGGCTGAGACGATAAATATTTATTTTGATTTGGGAAAAATTCTGGAAAAGCAACAGCGATGGGAGCAAGCGATAGATTGTTACAGTAAAATTTTATCTAAAAAAACAATAATATTAGATTCGCAGATATTCAACAATAATCTTCAGCCTTATCAACAATTAGAAGGATTATATTTATCTACAAAAGATTGGATCGATCAATTAGATACTAACAATGTTCGGCCAAGATATATAGAAGTAAAATTAGAAAAATCCACAACAGAAGATATAGAAGAAATTACTAAACCTTCAATTCAGGAATTAAGCTCTAAAAATAAGCAGAAAAATTTAGAATGTCATGGGTTAAATTGTAGTAAATGTTTATGGGAAATTTATCAGTATTTTGAAGTCAAATACCTCGCCCCAGCAGTTTATAGTCTCAATGGTAGAAGTGGGTTTAGCCAAGATACGGATTTTTTGAGTCAGAGTTTAGGGAAAAAAAGCTCTTTCCTCAAGCAAGCAAAAAAAGGGGATATACCCTCCTTGACAAAAGACTCAAAAAATAGTTTGTCGAATTTTCCTCACTTTCTGAAAATTTCCCAGACTCCCAATTTCGTCACAATAGTACCAGAGGGAAGAGCTTGGATTATGCCCAAGAAAAATTACTGGAGACTATGTTACGCGATCGCTATTATGACTCCAGATAATTACTTACTGGCAGATGTTTCTCGGGAGTATCCATCCCCATTACCAGGATGTACTAACCACGATCCAAGTAAACATCGAATATTTGATTTAGAAGAACTTCCGTCTCTAGAGAAAATAAATGGTAAAGTAGCAGTATTATCAGTATTGTCGGGAAATGTGTATTTTCACTGGATGGTAGACTTGTTGCCCAGAATAGAAATATTACGTCAGGGCATAAATTTAGAAGAGATAGATTGGTTTTTGGTTAATAACTATCGACAACCTTTTCAGCAAGAGACCTTAAAAACTCTTGGCATTCCCGAAGATAAAATTCTGGCAAGCGATCGCCATCCCTACATTCAAGCAGAAGAATTAGTCGTCCCTTCATATCCTAGTTATTTAGGATGGTTACAACCGTGGGGAGTAAAATTTTTGAGGGAAGCATTTCTCGAAGAAAGAATTATTAAGAAGTCAGGGTTGCCAGAAAGAATATACATAAGTAGGAGTAATGCTAGGTATCGTCGAGTAATGAATGAACCAGAGGTAGTAGAGATATTAAGCAAATTTGGTTTTACCTGTATTACTCCAGAGTCTATGTCCCTAGAAAGTCAAATTGCTACCTTTGCTCATGCGAAAATTATAGTTGCTCCTCATGGAAGTGGTTTGACAAATATAGTATTCTGTAATCCAGAGACCAAAGTTATTGAACTTTTCTCGCCCAACTATCTCAGATATTACTATTGGCATATTAGCCAATTATTAGGACTTGAACATTACTTTTTAGTAGGTGAAGCATTTAGTTGTTATCCTATTAGAAATTTAATGTATGAAAGTTCCCTTGTAGAAGATATTTTGGTGAACTTAGGGTCACTCAATTTAATGCTTCAAGCTGTAGGTATTATACCAATTTGATAAATATTTGCTACAAGGGAACA
>NZ_JAAHGK010001338.1:0-2028 GCF_010672505.1 Okeania sp. SIO2B9
TCTTAATTATTTTAATCAAAATTAAAAATCAATATGAACTTTTCTCCAGAGTTAATATCTTTAGTGCTGGCGAATTTGATAATTCTACCCAGGCGATCGCAGACCCCGCATGGTATGTTCAGCTTCGACTATGGCACAGACCTGTCCCTATTACTCTGTTTCCAGAACCTAGCATTGCTTTATTTGCCGAGCAAGCAAATATTCTCAAATTAGACCAACCATATCGACCTAGAGTTATGCAACTTCGACAATTATCAGATAGTCCCACATCCTCAGATAGTTCCACATCCTTACAAATTCAGTACTATTTACCAAAAGATGTGCCTTCTATTCTCGGGTCGGGGAAAAACCCAGAAATTCTTAAACAGCTTAAACCTAGCCAAATGAAGTTTTTACCTGGTTGCACTCTAGAAGTGATCAATCACAACCATGGCCAAGATAATGAATATTTTCAAGGTATTCTACCTCCTGATGCAGTTTGTGGCTTTACCTATCAAAGTCAATATTACCAAGTTGAACTAGGTTTTGAAGTTAACGCTCAAGAGTTTCTTAGTTATGACAAAGGTATAGATCCGCAAACAGGTAAAGGTACTTGGGGGGCTTTATTGGGGCAATATAAATTTATGAAAAGTCGTAGCTTTAGTTCAGAACTGATGTTATAAGTAGTGCAGTAATATTCTAATTTCTCAAAAAAGGCCACCAGTTTTTAATGATTGGCAGCCATTCAGATTATTAAGCTTAACTCTGAGTTCAACTTAAATATATATTTAACCAAATAACAAATCCATACCCACTGAATTTGCATTAATTGCAAGTAAGGTAGACCATAAGGCAAAAATAATACATTCTAAATAAGTGCAATTAAAATTCTGATTGGGGATTTTGAACTGATGCCAAGCTAGAACAAATTAATGTCTGCATTTAGTCATCAACAAAAAGTCAGTTTCTACAAAAACTATGATAACTTTTACTGACACCAATTCTAGAAGATTCAGTGGATTTACCATAAAACTTTTTGTTAAACAAAATTGTCAGCCTTTAATCCAAGGAAAATTCACCAATAGTTCTAAATAATAATGGTAAATAGGACTGAAAAACCCAACATACCCTTACTAAAATAATGACAATTTATGATGACTAATTGACAATCATCTTGTCAGCTATATACTTTTACTGTATTGTGACTGGTCTTGGTAATCCCATTTCAATCTAATTTGAATTTATTAAAGAAGTACTCTGCTGGACAGTTTGTTTAGATATAAAATTGATTAAGTTCTGCTTAAACTCAACACTGTTTAAGCTCTATTCCCTTCACGGACATCACGATAATCAAGAGCTTCTTGTTCTGTTTCAAAAATCTCAAACACAGAATCCATCATGGTTACTTCAAATACCAGTTTGGCTTCTGGATGAACACTACAAATTCGGAAACTACCGTTAACTTTGTCAGCATCTCGCATGCCTGCTACCAAAGATGTAAGTCCAGAACTATCAATAAAATTAACCTGACCTAAATTGACCACTACATGACGACTTAGTTTGGATATACATTCCTGCAACTTGAGGCGAAACTGCCAAGCTGTTGTGATATCCAAGCGTCCAGTTGGTGCTAGGACGATTACTGTTGTGCCGTCCTGAGTTGTGTGGGTTTTTTGCTCAATATGAATCACTGACCCTTCCCTCGGGATGATATAAACTATGGTGTTTGCCCATATAACTGTAGTTTAACTCAGATAAATTAATGATTTGGTTTCCAGTTAGCCCAATCATGAGGCTTTAAAAATACTTCATATAGTTCAGCTTCTGGTGTATTGGGTTCTGGACTGTAGCCATATTCCCAACGAACCAAAGGTGGCAAAGACATCAAGATTGACTCTGTACGACCATTGGTTTGCAAACCAAAAATTGTACCTCTGTCATACACTAGATTAAATTCAACATAACGGCCACGTCGGTATAGCTGAAAGTTGCGTTCCCGATCGCCATATTCCATGGGTTGCCGTCGCTCTACTATTGTTTTATATGCTA
>NZ_JAAHGK010001339.1:0-2028 GCF_010672505.1 Okeania sp. SIO2B9
GATAAAGGTTTTAGCGTTTTAGCGTTGAAAAAAGTACCAACTTTTTGGTGGAAAAAGCTCATGCATGCTGGTATTTTAGGATGATTATGGCAGAAAAATTGAGAGACAATTCTTGCTCCTACCTCCTCTACATTCCCATTTCTCCAGTATAGCTGTCTCCAGTATAGCTGTCTCCTACAAAGAGCAAAAAGACTTTATTCAGCAGACCCTAACTAAACCCTTTCTTCCTTCTTCCTTCTTCCTTCTTCCTTCTTCCTTCTTCCTTCTTCCTTCTGCACTATTTAGTTGCAACTACTGCTAAATTCCAAGCAAATCTTTTCATCAAAGGCAATTTTTTTAATACCCCATCTAATCTTTCTAATTTCCGATACATTGGTTCTAATCTTTGATGTTCGATAATAATTTTTTTCCAATAACGTTCTTTATTAGGGTCAATTTTTTCAATTAAATAAAACCTTAAAAAAATCCACAAAGTTGCCAACCAAAAAGTATCGTAAGCTGTTTCTGAATAGAGAGATTTAATAAAATTAACAAGATTAATATCCAGAGGCATTTCATCCTCAGTTCTAACCTTTGTAGCAATACGTCGATAAACATTAATCACAGGATTATGTTTCAACGGGTCCCAAAAACAAGCTTTACCACCAGGTTTAAGAACGCGGTGCATTTCTCTAATTGCTAACTTTGGATTTGGTAAGTGGTGAAGTAAATTAGAAGCATAAACAAAATCAAAAGTATTATCGGCAAATTCTAAAGCCATTGCATCCATAACTTTCCCCTCAATTTGTACCCCATTTGTTTCAGCCAACTTAACAGCAACATCCACCATTCCAGGAGAATAATCTGTTGCTACACACCGCGCTCCTTTTTTAGCAAAATAAACACTATTTTCCCCTGCACCACAACCTAAATCTAACAAATATTTATCTGTTAAATCTCCCATTTGTTGGAGAATAAATCTATTTTCTGGAGCAGTACAACTTTCAAAATAATCAACTACTCGAATACCTTCTATATCAATAGTTGATGCCCAGATATCGTGGAATTGTCTTTCTTTAGCTAATATTTTGTCTTGCATTTTTTTCAGGAATTCAGAATAATATATGGTATAAAAATAGAGAATATTTTAGCATAATAAATGCTTTATAGTTTTGCTGGTTGGGTTAAGGAAAGTTAACGCAGGTTATCAAAATAACATTGGTCTAAAACCCCGCTTTTTAAGAGGTTGTCTGAAAAGTCTCATTTGCTATAGCGCTGTGCGCAGGCAACAGGCAACAGGCAACAGGCAACAGGGGGAATAAAAGGCCGATAATATAAGACTTTTAGCTATTGGACATCTCCTGTAATTTGTAAATATGCCAGCGCACATTGCTATACATCACGCGCCCCCCAAATCCCCCAAAATTGGGGGACTTTTACCAGCTAATGGATTCTTGTTCCCCCCAGAATTGGGGGGCTAGGGGGGCAAAATTCAGTATATTTTTGGAGAGTTGCTCAAATCCCCGTTACAAAAATAACTTCTGACCTATGACTTCGTTAACTGTAGGATAAACCCAACAGACACTTAATTAGGACTTACGCAGATACGCTATATATAGTACTCATAACTATTGGACAATAGTTACTGGACTCTATACACAGTGTCTTTGCGTAAGTCCTGTTAATTTTTGTTGGGTTGCGCTACCGCTTAACCCAACCTACAGTATTGAGCTGATTGCTGAATGCTAACCGCTGAAGTGCTTCTTTAAGAATCTACCTTCAAACCAGCATTATCTTGAGTATAAGTTTCTTGGTCAATCTTGACTGGTTGTGCTCCCCAAATCTCCTTTGCATACTCCATAATTGTTCGGTCAGAAGAGAATTTACCCATGCGAACAGAATTATAGATAGACATCTTCGTCCATTTCTCCTGGTCTTGGAAAGCTTTACCAACCCGCTCCTGACATTCAATATAGCTTTGATAATCAGCTAGTAGCATATATTGGTCATTGTACAGTAAAGAATCAATCAAAGGCTTAAATAAATTAG
>NZ_JAAHGK010000134.1:0-8976 GCF_010672505.1 Okeania sp. SIO2B9
TCAAAATCGCATTATTCAAGAATTGAGTAATGCGATTTTGCCAGATCTTTGCTAGCTGCAATTCACTATTAGCAAAGTTGGCAACTACGTCATATTTTGTAACTGTGAGTATAGTTTGTTTTGTTAATCCTGGTTGTTCTGGCGCATAAATAACTGTTAAATTATTCAGAGTTCCTACTTCAATTTTGGGTGTTTGAGGATGAAGATTTAGGCTTTGATTTGTGCCTTGACTATTAATATTATCTTTGCGGATAATATCAATATTTGGTGTGATATTTTGGATTCTTGTCTGAAGTTCTTTTACCTTGGGAGTTAATGTCGGTTTTGCAAGCAATGGTTGGTCAAAATCAGATGGTTTTTCTGGTAATTGATTATTAGATGTAGGGGTTGAATTTGGAGGTGATGGGTTTGGTATTTTACTATTTTTTGACTGTAGTACTATCTTTAAAACTTGTTGAAGATTAATTTCTACAGTTTTTGCTCTTTGCTTGGCAGTAGAAATAGCACTTTGATTCTCTTCTGTATTAGCTGATGGTGCAGCGACAGTAATTAAAGGTCTGCCATTAAACCAGACTTTACTACACATTAAATTACCACATTGATATGGTCGATTAAACCAATCAAAAATTGGTCCTTGATTATCCGTTTGTTGTATATTTGGCAGGAATGGTATTTGTGCCCAAGCTACAGATGACCAAGTAATTGTTATGCCAAAAGTTAATAGGGTAACCAGAATAAATTTGACTGCTGAATGAATTTTACTATGGTTTTTACCCGCAATCACTCTCATATTATTCTGAAAATTTTTGATGAATTGATATTTGATTATATTGTGCATAAATTAATTAAATAACAACAACCTTAAAAGCAATAATATCTGACAACTTTAAATTAAGTTAGTGGCTGAAAATTTATGTTCAATAGCCTCCCTTTTTAAGGGAAAAAAGAGAATATTCCAGATTTCAAGCCTCCTTATTGCAGAGGTACTGATAACTGTTAACGCAGTTCCTCCGGAGGAGGCTAACTGATAACTGAAATGACACTATATTCTACATTTTTCAGGAAAATTTAAAAGAGATCGAATATAGATAAAAATCCTTATAGTCCAGTATAATTGATTGCTTTTTTATCAATTTATATATACAGCATCAGCCATTAGGATTACAATTATATTGATTTATTTTTGCAGAGTACAGGAGTATTTCTATGCCAGAAGCAGTAGGTCTCATAGAAACTATTGGTTTTCCCAGTATATTAGCTGCTGCAGATGCTATGGTCAAAGCTGCGCGAGTTACCTTAGTTTACTACGGTATAGCTGAAAGAGGCCACTTTGTCGTGGTAGTTCGGGGACCAACTTCTGAAGTTTATCCTTCAGTCCAAGCTGGCATTGAAGCAGCAGAAAAAGTCTATGGTGGTATTGTGGACAGTCACTATATTGTTCCTAATCCCCCGGAGAATGTAGAATCTGTATTACCACTAAGTTATACAGAAATTAGTGAACAATTTAGATGAATATTGTCCTAAACTTATTGATAGCTCAAATTAATATTATTGATAATTTGGCTGAATATATAGTTTAGTTATGATAGACATCTAAAATTTTTACAATTAATTGCAGAGATTAATTCTTAACTTAAATTTAGGAGAAATATAATGGCACAACAAGCTGTTGGAGCACTGGAAACTAAGGGTTTTCCTGGTATTTTAGCTGCCTCAGATGCAATGGTAAAAGCAGGTCGAGTCACTTTAGTGGGTTATATTAGGGTTGGTAGTGCTCGGTTTACTGTTCAAATTCGAGGTGATGTTTCGGAAGTAAAAACTGCTATGGATGCAGGAATTGCTGCTGTTGAAAAAGCTTATGGTGCTACTTTGGAATCTTGGGTAATTATTCCTCGTCCTCATGATAATATTGTGGCTGTTTTACCAATAGATTTTAATCCAGGTGTTGAAGAATTCCGCCAACGAGTAGAAGGAATAACTGTACCAAGATTGCCTAATAGGTAGATGAATTTTGACTAATTAAATATCTACATAATTCTATTTTAAGCCGTCCATAAGACTATAGTATTACCAAGATTTACAATTTTGGTTAGTATTAAAAAATATAGACAGTGGACGGTACTATGGAAGCATGATTTGAGTAGCTAGTTTGGATTAAATATTAGATTTTAGGTATTCAATAATTAATAATTATCTGTATAAAAAAAGATTGGTGAATATTTTTTTTGATTTATTTATTCAAATAATAAGAGGCTTTAAACCTTAATGATTAGATAATTATAAAAAATCAATAACCAGAACACATAAAACTATCACAATTAATTAGGAAACTATATATTCTGTAAAAATAATCCCAAAATTGGTGAGATTTTAATAGTGAAAATTGAAAAAGTAATAAGTGAACATTTTCATTCAATATGCTATTGTTAAAATAAGCACAATTGAATCTCTGTAAAAAATATTGAATTTATCTATTGTTGACAATTAAAAACAAATCGAATGGAATTTTGATTGAGAATAGCTACAATGAGTAAAGACTATGACAGCAGGATAGTCTTTATTTATTGTAGCTAATTTCCTATTGAATTTTGTGTAGGTAGTGCGAGTACATAGCAAAAAAACTAAAATACAGATAATAAAGTCTGAAACTATTACTACTGTTACCTACTTTCTAATTCCAAAAGATTTTCTACACAACCCTGTCGAGGACTGCTATATATTGAATCTTATCTGAAGCTATGGATACTTGGATTATACAATTACACCGCTCTACTAATGAAATCACTTTTTTGGCAATTAGTGCCTTGGCAGCAATAATTTTTTGCTTTTGGTTTATCCCTATTGCTACAGATACTATGGTAAATTCTGCAGCAGGTTTAGCTGAAAAATATTTAGGTAAAAATCAACGCACAATAGTAATCAATTCTAGTACAAATAATCCTGAATTATTTTTGATGTTGCTATCATTGAGTCTCGGTAGGTTAGGAGGTATAGCAACTCCTCTAGGTTCAAATTTTCCAATATTTATCTAATGTTTATTGTGGCACCAATAATTGTTATAGGTAAATGGGTATTTTTAGGAAAAATATCTAATATCAAAAATTTTATCGAAATTCTTAATAAAGAAAAAATGCTATTTTTATGGCATTTTTCCATGTCATTATCAATGTTTGCCTTTGCTACTACAGCTTATTGGTTTATTACTGGTGAATCGGAATTTGCACCTTTGCCAGAAGTCATAGATTCCCGAACTTTACCTTGGGTAATTGTTGGTGGTATAACTTGTTTAGCAGGTATATTTGTCTTTTTTCTTTATGAAAAACAGTTTAAGCAAAAAAGACCTGAATTATTTGAAGATATTAATGCAGATGATTATGAAGCAAGTTGGTGGAAGTTTATTGTAGGCACGGCTTTATTGATATTATTATGTTATATTTTAAATACATTATTTATAGCTTGGACTGAAATTTATGATGATTTACTGACTAAATTGTTTGGTGATTCAATTTTTGCAGGATTGCATTATTTTTTGGGAAGTTTAATATCATCTTTACCAGAAACAATTGTAGCTGTGAAAAATTATGAGCGTTTAACTTCACCAGATTTAAACACAGCAATGGCATCAGCTAGTCAGTCAAATATGACTAATTTGGGAATAGGTTTTTTAGGTAGTGTTTTAGCAAGTTTACTATTGGCTATAGGTATTAATTATCAGTTATAAAATCAAGCTATCGGCTGTGTTGAAAAATAATTTTGAAGAAGGAATAAGAAAAAAGTGGATGGGGTTTGTAGACAGGAAGTGGCAGGTCGTTGACTATCCCCAACCAATTGTAGACGGTGGGGTATTAAACCCTTGAAGAAGGAGACAGGAGACAGGAGACAGGAGACAGGAGGAAAATTACATGGGGATAGTCAACGAAGGGCCGCTCCGCGTCTACGCTCCCCCAAGTAATTTTGAACACCCCCGTTGACGGTGGGGTATTAAACCCACAAAGAAAATGATAAAGAAAAAGATAATTACCGAATAATTAAGGTTTAATCCTCTTCTTTGAAGAATAAAGAAAGACAAAAAATTCTTTTCGCCAATCCGATAATTTTCAGGAGAGGTAATTATTAATTGTTATACTAATTTTATGTGAGGCTGCACAGAATTAGGTGTTAGGTGTTAGGTCGTAGGTCGTAGGTCTTAGGTCTCATAGCAATTTTATCTGAGATTACATAGAATTATGAAACTTATTAACTTTTCTATCTAGAGCTACAGTCAACTCCGATTAAAATATTATTCTATGCAAGTTAGAAATGAATTTGGTATTAATTATTAATTATCGAATATAGTTATAACTGAATTTAATATAGTTAAATGGAATTGATTGAAGAAGGAAGTACTGAAGTTGTAAAAAGTTTATGGGGATACTGAAAAAAGTTGCTCCACCCCTACAAAGTTCAACGAATTCACTCTGTAGACAGTGAGGTATTAAACTCATCAGAAAAAAGATAATATTAGACTCATCAAAAATCACAGATTTATGAGCTACAAAAATAAATTATTTTGGGTTTTGTGGGTAATAGGTATGATCGGAATATTATCTTTATTGTTGCTCGATATACCTCTACCAGAAGATAATAAATTACTTCCTTCATGGATAATTAAACTGTTTACTTTATTCCAGCAAACTGTGTTGTTATCTATAGCAGTAATTATTAAAGTTGCTTTAGCTGAAAAAGTTAAATTATCAGCACCTTTAGCAGAAGCGATCGCTAAGAAAAATCCACTTATGCCAGTAATTAAACTGCAAATATTACCAGGTATGATTGGAGATTTCATCGGAGATTTAGCTTTAGTCTTCATTGCTTTATTATGGCAACCGTTTTTACCTTCAGACTTTGTAACTAAAAGTTCGGAAATATCCAACAATTTACCATTTATAACTCGCATTTTATTTGGAGGTATTACCGAAGAATTATTAATTAGATGGGGGTTAATGACACTCCTAGTTTGGATAGGATGGAAAATTTTTCAAAGAGGAAAAGGTAAACCCTAAGGGCGATACTTTGTTATGGCAATTTTGTTGTCATCTTTATTATTTGGGGTCAGACATTTACCAATAGCTTTTTGATTTCAAACTCAGGTAAATGCGATATTTATTTCCTATATTATTACGATTAATTCATTATTTGGTTTAATTCTCGGATATCTGTATTGGCAAAAAGGTTTAGAGTCTGCAATACTAGCTCATGGAATAGCTCATGTAGTGTTAGTAATATTTAATCAGTTATAGGTGGTAGGTGTTAGGTAAATTATTAATTGTTAGTTATTCAGGGAAATATTCAATGTTGCCAGATGAGCTGTTGCCTGTTGCCTAGCGCTACGCGCTATATTAATTCCGCTGCTCCTTACCAGTCAAATTAACTTTTTTCCCATTGCTTTCCTGCTGGAAAAACTGCATCAACATCGCTTCCATTCGTGGGGATAAATCAATTGGTAAATTCCCAGACCGCAAATGCAAATCCTGTTGCGGAAACGGAATCTCTATTTGACGCTCTCGCAATATTGCCTCAATCTTAAAATACAACTCACTCCTAATAATTACCTGTTTGCTCGGTTCCGCTGTCCATACCCGCAACTCAAAATTTAGAGAACTATCTCCAAACTCAATAAACAAAACCTGGGGTTCTGGCATCGATAACACATCGGGGTAAACTGCTGCTGCTGCATCTAATAAAGCTTGACATACCCCCTCTACATTAGATCCGTAAGCAACTCCTACTGGTAACCGCAACGCCGAAACTGGGTGGTCATGATCCCAATTTATTAGCTCCGCCTCCAAAAACCGGGAGTTAGGTACAATAATAGACACATGGTCGAAAGTTTTAATCATTGTACTGCGGGCGCCAATGCGTTCAACAGTTCCTTGATATTCTCCAATTTCTACAAAGTCGCCCACCTGTATCGGTCGCTCAAACAATAATACCAAACCACTGCCAAAATTTTTAGCAATATCCTGGAAACCTAAACCAATACCAACGCCAAACGCACTTGCTAACAAGGTAATAGAACTCAAATCTAAACCCCATACTTGCAATAATACCATCACACCAATAGTGATTAAACTGTATTTGGTCATAGTGGCGATCGCTTCTTGAGCGCCTCGGTTAATTCCGGTTACTCGTAAAATGCGCGATCTTAAAATATTAGTTATTCCACCAACACCAATTATTAATGCCCAGACTAAACCTACTAAAATTAATAGATCGGGTACAGAATATGTTTGATTTCCCAAATGAATTACCGGAGAAGTAAAGGTGGAAATTAAGGTATCGGTAAACTGATAACTAAACTGTCGAGTTAGGGGAAATTTATTAGTAATATACAGAATTGTTCCTATCCATAAAGCTATTCTTGTAACTAGCAAACTTAAACTAATTAATATAGATAAACTTTTGCTCTCTTCAGGATGAGCAATGCCATGATTTCCCAAAAAAAACAATATAACTTGATATAAATATTTTCGCCATACTAACTTTAATAGCCAGTTTATTACTATAGCTCCATTAATAATTAATCCTACTTTAATTAATGTGTTTCCCAGAAATTTTAAAGAGCGTTCTTTTTGAGCTATTTTTACTGAATCCTCAATTTTTTCTGCCCAAATGTCTGTTTGCTCTTTGAGATTGCTCCCTGGAAAAACATCTTTTTGAGTAACAGTTAATAGATAGGCATCGTTTAACCAAATTGTTGGTAGTTTTTCATCTGTTTTAACTTTTAAATGTATAGGTTTTGATGATGAAACTACAGTTGATAACTTTTGTTCAATTAATTCGGCTCTTTTCTGGGCAGTATATTCCCCTGCACTGCTAATCTTGAGTATTGGTCGCCCATCTAAAACTACTGGAGCTGTAGAATTTTTAAATTCTACTAATGCTGCTCCTGGAGTAAATATCATTAAGCTACTGAGGATGAGCGCGATTATGCTAAATATAATAAATTGAAGTATTCCTGATTGACGAGATTTATAATTATAGTTATAGTTATTTTTTACAATCACTCTTTTTTCCACCCTTTCGTATTTTAATATACAATAATATAAAATATCAATAAATTTTTAATTAATTGTAACACAATGTAGGACAAGTTGATAGAAGTTTGGTTTTCCATCAAAATTATTAATTCCTACACTGCTTTACTAATTGAATTGGATACATATATAGTTGAACAAGAGTATTAGGTATAGTTCCGGAAAAAAGTAATATTTTTTTATTATTAATAATTGGTAAATGGTAAGTTTTGAGCTATAAATCATTAGTCAATATAGTAGAAGAAAGAGAAGAAAGAGGGAAGAATAAAAAATATTACATTATCTGAGTTTTAAGCTGGCAATCTGTCTTAAGCTTTCCTTCGACTGCTATATCTTAAGATTAAAATTTTAATTATCAGTTTTTTCGATGGAATATCAAAACTCTGATAGTATATTTTTTTTGTTCAATAATTAATAATTAGAGGATTGAATCAAAGGGAAAATTATGTTTGTAGGACAACATCCTATGGTGTAGCTAGGGAGATATTTTTGGTCTTAATTATTCGGTTTAATTAATATTGAAATATAACTTTGAAATTCATGGCGATCGCCAATCAACTTAATTTAAAATTATCACTTCTAAGCTTCTAATACCAAGGGTAATATCATGTCCGGATAAGAGCGCGATAGAACTCCGTTCCGCTTACACATTAACGCAGTTGTGCGCCAGCAAACAAAAAACTTTCTCTTTCTTCTTCTTTTTTCCCTCCTGACTCCTGACTCCTTTGTCATTTATTTATAACTTTTCAACCGGACATGATATAAAAAAGAATGCTAAAAAAGAGCTGCTCTAATTCATTATTAGACAGCTATCTCTATCATTTTCCCCTTTTTTTTCAAAATTTACTCCTTCTTCCCTCTTCCTTTTTTCCCTCTTCCTTACTTATTACCTTGGTACTGAAACTTGTTTCAATATAGAATTAATTATACTATCAATTATTATTCCATCTAACTGCGCTTCAGGTTTCAAAATTAACCGATGACGTAATAGAGGTAATGCCACTGTTTTAATATCATCTGGAGTTACATAATTTCTATTATTTAACCAAGCTTGTGTTTTACTGGTTTGTAACCATGCTACTGTCGCTCGTGGAGAAGCACCTAAAGCTACATCCGGATGTTTTCTGGTTTGCTGAACTAACCCTAATAAATAATCTAATATTTTTTCTTGAACGTTAATTGCTTCTATTTCTTGACGAGTAATAATTATTTGTTCGACCGTTGCTATAGGTTTAATTTGATTTAATTGAATACTTTTTGCAGCAAAACCTTGTTGAACATTGAGCAACATTTGTTTTTCTGCTGCTATGTCTGGGTAATCAATAATAATCTTGAATAAAAATCTATCTAATTGTGCTTCTGGTAATGGATATGTACCTTCAAATTCTAGGGAATTTTGAGTAGCAATTACCCAAAATAAATTTGGTAATGGCAAAGTTTCTCCATCTAATGTTACCTGTTGTTCTGCCATAGCTTCGAGTAAAGCTGCTTGGGTTTTTGGTGGAGTACGATTAATTTCATCTGCTAATAATATTTCTGTAAAAATTGGACCTTTTTTTAGGGTAAAGTTGCGACTATTGAGGTCAAATACATTAGTTCCTAAGATATCTGATGGTAGAATATCTGGTGTTAGTTGAACTCTGCTAAATTCGGCTTGAATTAATCTAGCTAATGCTTTGACTGTGAGAGTTTTTCCTGTGCCTGGAACTCCTTCAATTATTACATGACCTCCAGTCAACAGGGCGATTAATAATTGTTGAATAGGTATATTTTGACCGACAATTATTTGATTGAGAGTCTGATATAGTTGTGACCGAATGCTCAGTCAGCTCAACTCTTCGCGTGCTCGAGCCCTCCAGCCCCGTCACCATCGGCAAGCCCCTGCCTACCTACATCGCCG
>NZ_JAAHGK010001340.1:0-2025 GCF_010672505.1 Okeania sp. SIO2B9
TCCGTTCTGATCCTAGAAACACTATATTTTGATTTCCTAGTTCGGTAGTCTTGCATGATAATGATGAGGATATATAATATATTTTTTAATTTCTCCCACACTCCCGGTACCCGGTACTCCCCATCTCCCCATCTCCCCACGCTCCTGGTGCTTCCTTTGCCACTACCCCTAGTTCAGAAAAAAATTTTGATATAGTAGAAGTTATAACAATTCAAATAAAGAATGCTATTTACCTTAATTCCTGACTCTTAATCAATTTTCTCATGTATAAATGCTATATTTAGTTACCATTTCATCTCCCCATTACAAGGAAAGGATATGTAGCAAAACTTTTGAGATTTGGTATAACTCCTGATTCCTGACTCCTTTCAACCTATGTAGCTGAACTAAATGAAATGGTATTAAGTTAGGCCACCATTGATTGACATAATTGATCTTCTAGCTCTTCTTCTTGTTGTGCCATCTCCAAAATTGCTGCTTTAATTACGCTCCGACTGTCAAGACTACTGTTATATTGATCTAACCATTTTTGTGCTGTATTGCCTTCCCGAATAATTTTTTTGATTGGAGAAAGAAAGCAACTAAAGCCAAGTTTTTTGGCATAAGGTAAAACCTGTTGATAAATTTCCTCAATCCAATTTTTCGCTAAAATAGTTCTACCATCTTGCCAATGGGAGAGTTGAGCTTCAAGGCTATGATGAGCTGCTGCTATTTCATTATTATCTGCTAAAGCGACTAAATCTTCCAAACGGTTAGTTGCAGATAAATTACTTTTTTCTAAGGGGTCGAGACTAGGATCGTCAAATAATTGCCATAAACGAGCTTCTAATAAAGCTACCAAGGCCAGCTGCATAACTGGGTTACTCACGAAGTCACAAATTCTTAATTCTAGACGATTAAGATTATAGGGACGGCGATCGCCATTAGGCCGCACAGAACACCAAAGATGGCGGACATTTTGCATAACACCTGTAGCAACTTTCTCTTCAGTCCATTTGATGAAATGACTATGACTTTCAAATAGAGGGACATAAGCTGGAGTTTTCGGAAAAGTAGTCCAACGAGTAGAGTGAAAGCCTGTAGCCTGGCCATCTATAAAAGGAGAAGAGGCACTTAGGGCTAAATATAAAGGGGCTTCCATTCGGATCAAGCGAATGGCTCGCATCAATAATTCTGGTTCACTAATACCAATATTTATATGAATACTGGTTGTAACGACTTTTGCACCGTAAGTTTGTTGTATATATGTGTGATATGGGTTGTTAGGGTCAGAGCGTTCAAAGGTATCACTACCTCCTAAAGATAAGGTACTTCCTGGAATTATTGTGTAATCCCCTAAAGTGTTTAAATAACTTCTCAATTTCAGTCTTGGCTTTACTAGAGCACATAAAAGTTGAGCGTAGCTACACAATGGTGCAGTTGTGTATTCTACATTTCTACTATCTGGCTCCCTAACAAACCCCTCTACTTTGGCCACAATTTGGTCTGACAGGCCAACAGTATTACCTTGGGGTGTGCCAGTGTACATTTCTACTTCAAATCCTTTCGATAGCAGCACAACAGGCTCCTAAATTTGGTTTATTTATATTTTTAATGGTATCAGTATATTTAACATCTTTGGTCTATGTCCTAGGGCTTAGATTATCAGGATATTATTACTTTATTGAAGTATAGCATTTACATTTTAACTGTGAGATATTGTAGATATTTAGGGTTTAAGAGACATCAAGTAATCAATTTATCATAAATTATTTAATATTCCTATATTATAACTAGTCTGAAAATACTGTAGATCAAAGCAGCTAAATATTTAATTATTTAATATATTTCTAACAGAGATATTTGAAGGATTTTCTTCTAATTAACTAGAGACTAAAATTCTAGAGGAAAAATTTATTCTTCCTCTTGCTGTTGAAATATATAATCAAAATCAAATTTTAAAGCTTTAATATGGCGAGCGATCAGAAAACCACACTTAGTAACTTTATCAGTCGTAAAAGTTGCTATTACTAAAGTCACTAACTT
>NZ_JAAHGK010001341.1:0-2024 GCF_010672505.1 Okeania sp. SIO2B9
TATATATCCTGTTTTTTTTAATAGTTTCCGGACTGGCCATCTGGTTGATGCTTAGTTTGACAGGAGGGGTTGATTTGCGCGGATGGGTAGCTGTACAAGATCAAGGGTGAAAAAAAATTGCTGAAGTTAAGTTTGGGCAAGGTTTAGAGCTTTGTGGAGGAGTATAGGTGATCGTCGCAATTTAGTAAATCCCTATTAGAGATTGAAACTTCAACCAAAATGCTAATTTTTTCCCAACTTCAACCTTTCTTTTTCTGATAAATTTTCTTCCAGCATACTAATATTTTCCACAGGAATATTAACTTTAACTGCCTCACCAATAGCATATTGATTGAGATGAAAACGATTAATATTTTGCCTGCGGATAACTATCTTAGTTTTGTAAGTTAAACGCACAACATAACGAGTATCCGTACCAATATAAACAATATTTTCTACTATCGCTGAAAAATCTGCTTCTTCTGTATAAGTTGATGGATAAATTTCTATTTTTTCCGGTCTGACAACTAAGGTAATAATTGTATCTATTGGCAGATGATTAGCAGAGGGTATTAATAAAGGCAAATCTTCATCTACTAACACCAAACTTTTATCCTCTTGATGTGCAGTTATTCGCCCAGTTAAAAAGTTACTTTCCCCGATAAACTCAGCCACAAAACGAGTTTTTGGTTGTTCATAAATTTCCACCGGAGTTCCCACTTGTAAAACTTCTCCTTGGTACATAACTGCTATTCGGTCAGACATAGTTAAAGCTTCTTCTTGGTCGTGAGTAACATATATAAAAGTAATACCCAACCTTTGCTGCATTTGTTTTAATTCTAACTGCATTTCTTTGCGTAATTTCAAGTCTAAAGCACCCAAAGGTTCATCAAATAATAGCACTGCTGGTTGTTTAATTAATGCTCTTGCTAAGGCGACTCTTTGTTGTTGCCCACCAGATAATTGTCGGGGATAACGCTTTTCCATATCTGTTAATTTTACTTGAGTTAAAGTATCAGTTACCCGACGATTTATTTCTGGGCGCGAAATATTTTCCATTTCTAATCCAAAGGCAATGTTTTCTGCCACTGTGAGATGGGGAAATAAAGCATAATTTTGAAAAACTGTATTGACTGGGCGATGAAATGGCGGACTATTTCCCATTAGTTTGCCTTGAATATAAATTTCTCCCGATGTAGGCACTTCAAAACCAGCTATCATTCTTAATGTCGTAGTTTTACCACATCCAGAAGGACCTAGTATAGAAAAAAATTCTGATTTTTCTATCTGGATATTGATGTTATTTACAGCGATAAATTTTTTTTGATTTTGACTTTTGAATACTTTGGAAATGTTGATGAGTTTGACGGTCTGAGATAGCATATTTTGGCGTTGGTGAATTAGTGTATGATATTAATCTTAATTATTGAGGAGTCAGGAGTCAGGAGTCAGGAGTCAGGAGGGAAGAAAGAAGAATAAAGAGGAATATAAGGAGAAAGTTTTTTGTTCGCGCTCTTATCCGGACATAATATCATACCTCTTTTCACCAACGCCCATATTTTTATGATTAACCCTTGAAATATAGAAGGAAGCACCCCTATTTTTTTCAGCAAATAAATGCAAATTAATATTTTCATAAAGTCCGGTATTTTTCAAGCATTTCAAATGCTACTGTATGACTTTTTTTTGTTCGCTCTACCTACAGAAGTTAGTTTTATCTAGACCAAATATCTACAGATTTATCATTTACTAATTAAGATTAATAAAACGAGCGATCGCTTCTTTAACTAAGGGATAATTTACTTGATTTTCTAAGTCTACATAAGGAACTTTACTTTGCTCATTAAATGCTTCTGTGACTCTGATTAATTGATTAATTTGAGGTTCTCTAGCATCATCTATTGCTTCACTTACTTTTTCATTTATATAAGAGTTAATTACCTTTTTCTCAGTTGTTCCTTGCTGAAAAATATTATTTAATTCAAACTGTAAACGTAAGTAACCTTCAGGATTCTTTGTAGACATGATTTGTTCTGCTACAAGGC
>NZ_JAAHGK010001342.1:0-2017 GCF_010672505.1 Okeania sp. SIO2B9
TCCACAACTATATGCTGTCAACTTCTTTCCTACTTCTTACTTCTTTTAAAGATAGAGATTTTAAGTGTACATCATTATACTACGCTTTTTTTTCAGAGAAAAGTTAATAAATAAGAGTTTTATTCAGATATAAATTAAAGTTCCAAATTTTGAGTTTTAGGAAAGAAGGCATTAAATATTCTTCTCTAAAACCGATCGCCCCTCGGAAGTGGATGAAATAGTACGGATTCTAATATCTTGATAAAATTCTTCTTGGGATAATTCAACTTTAGACTGAGCAGAAAGGAGTAGTAATGCCCAAAATACACCTACTCGGTCATAGTTTACTTGGACATTAGTACATTCATTTTCAGCTTTAGACTGTAATACTGAAGACCACAATTCCAAAAGGCGATCGAATTCAAAGCAACCTTCACTGCTCTGTGATGATTTTTCTAGAAGGAACTTTTCTAAGTCACTAGCTGTATCTACTAAATTTTCCTGGTGGGCTAATTCTGCAATTGCTCTAGCTGCTTGCTCTCTTGCTTTTGAGCTAGTTTTGCGAATACGGGGACGTACTTTTCTATCTTCTATAGTAGATTTGATCAGTTGTAACTGCTCGATTAATTCTTGAAGGGTGACTCGACGTTTGCGCTGAGAAGGAGCAACAGCACGACGACGCAATTGTTGTTCTAATTTCAGTGGTATTTTTGGTGTTTCAAAAGTTTCTGCTTCTGGAATTTGGACTTCTTCAGATATCTCTGAATTTGTTTCAGATGATTCTGAATTAGCTAAGTGATCTGCTTTTAGCCATACTAAAATAGATGCGTATAAAAATGCTTGGCCTGACTGAGACAAATTTGTAAAGTCATCACTTGCAGAAATATTTGATTCAGGAGTTAGTTTACTTAAGTAGCGGTCTATTACGTCAATTACTTGAACATCCCAAGGATTAATTTCTCCCTTTTCTGCTAAGTTTGTGAGTAAAGCAATTCCTTCTGAAACTGTTTCTGAAACTTGAGGAACTCCAACTGTCATGTCTATCGTTTTTTCCTATATTTTATATAAATAATTCTCAGATTAACTTGGAAACTTGTTAACCTAAGAACTCACACTTTCTAGTAAGCGCAGGACTATATTAGAGTAACTAATTTGAACAATGGGAAGGTTAGTATGATTCAAATACAAATATCCATATAGAAAAATATTTCAATCAATCTGAAACTATATTTCTGCTACCTTAACTAATTATGGTTTTATTTAGAAGTTTCTGCTTCAGTAGATTTCCCTGTTTCAGATAAAGTTTCTGCCGCTGGTAAACTAGCTCTTTGAATCAGTTCCTCTTGATAGCGTTCCATATCTTTTTCTAATTCTTTAATGCGTTTATTTCTGGTACGAATTTCTCGCATTTCTCCCAAAGTTGTGATGGTACGTTGCATTCTTGACCACAAGTTAAATAGCCATGCCAAAATAGCTCCTAACCCTGTGGCAATTACAAGTTCTACAGATAAAGGGGCTTCAAATTCAATGCCTTGAATAAGTTTGATTGTAGTTAATTGGGTATTCTGTAAACTGAATATAACCAAAGCTAAACAAACTAAAAAAATTAGCAAAAAATTAATCGGTCTCATTATTTTTGTTTTGATTTATTTTGACAACTACCGATACTTAATTTATACCAGATAAAGTATAGATTGACAACAATATATTTGTAAGCAAACAGCCGTCAGCTATTAGCTATCAGCTATTAATTTTGGGGATGGTCATTTCAGTTATCAGTACCTCTCCAATAAGGAGGCTTGACATCAGGAATATTATCTTTTTTTATCCCCTTAAAAGGGAGGCTTTATACCAGGACTTTTCGGTAAAAGCAACCCTTGAAATTGAGAAAGAATAAAAAGTTACTGTCAAAGTATCCTTCCCAAACCTTAGAAGTAATTATTTGTTATTAATTGCTGTTAATTTGTTATTAATTGCTGTTAATGTAGTTCCGACCCAGTAAGCTAGCTGACTGCTAATAGTTGTTTGCGCATTACGA
>NZ_JAAHGK010001343.1:0-2015 GCF_010672505.1 Okeania sp. SIO2B9
GTTAGAAGAAATTCTGTTTGAGCGTTGTCAAGTTCTTTTAACACAGCAATTTGCAATCAAGGCTATAACCCAGTACCATTGGTGGCCGAAAATTCAGGTTTAATTACTCCGATGCTACCGGATTTGAGATCACCTAGAGTATAGTAAGCAATCCCTCTTCTTTGAATACCTAGTCTTCCCAGAATAGTTTCAAAAGTTGCTTCTACTCTATTAAGTGCTTGTAGTTGCTGATTAGCTATACCTGCAATGACTCCAGCAATTATTGCTCCAATAAAAGAGATAGCCAAAACACCAGAACCAAAACGAATCATGCGATTAGCTTTCTGATTAGCTTTAGCCAAGATACGATTCTTGTCTTCTGATGTCTCAAAAGCTACTTTAGCTTCTAGCTTTTCTCGTTCTTGACGTTTTTTTTCCTCTTTATCTCTATTCCGCTCTGTCAAACTCATTTGACTGCTTTCCAGCGAACAACCCTTGCCTTAAGAATGTTTCCCGATGCAACTAGGGGAACATCTAGATAAATTGCCCTATCTGGCAGATCTAGAGTATTTAGTTGTTTTCCCAGTGCTGCATTAACCACATGAGCGCAGGTGATAATGTGCCGATTAGACACTAGAAAACCTGCGCCAACAACGTTTTTGTTAGGTTGACGAATGCGAACGATTGCCGATGTCCATTGAAAAGTCATTGTTAACTACAAATCACTTCTTCCACTTCAAGGTAATTTCATAGTTGCCTTCCACATTTGTCGAGGCAATAATCGCTCCCATTTCTGCCGTCATCTTTAGCCCAAATTTTACCTCTACTTCATCAGGGGAGTCTTTTAGTTCCCGAACTTTGCCAATAATGTTGGTAGCAATAGGCTTAATTGTCTCCATTGCTTCAGCAAAGGAGGTTTGAGCTTGAGCAACAACTTTTTGGCCAGGATAGTTAGCAACCAGTTCCTCATCTACCTCGGAAACTGGTAACTCCTCTACTTCTACAAGAATAGACTTGTCACCATCTAAGGGAAATTTAATTAAGGGTTTCACAGTTTACCTCTGCTTCTAAATTGAAGTTCTAATTAAAAAAATTTTACTATTACTATTATGTACAACAAGCCACCCCTGGATTCCGGATATGTTCCTGGTATTTAGAATTTTTAGCAATACCCATTTCAGGCAAAAGATAGGCTACATAATTATCATATAGCTTTAGTGCTTTTGCTTTAGGATGTGCTTTAGCAGGTATAGATATTATGAAATAAATATCAAAAACGAAACTTCTTCCTTTTATCCCAGATGCAATTTATTCCTTACAAACTGAGGTTGATAAATGTCGAAATGCCATAGAAGAAGCCAATAAAAATCCTAATACTGATTTTGCCGAAAAACTCCACCTCAGAGCAACAGCTATTAATTTAGCCCAACGTTGTACTGCTGCTGCTGTTACTGTTTCTAGTGGCGCAGCTAATCACAAAAATCATGGAGCACAACGGGTTTATCGCGAGGCTTTAGTATACACAGTTTCAGGTCAAACTACAGATATTATGGAAGCTACTCTCAAATGTTATAGCAGGGAATAGGGAACAGGGAACAAGGAACGGGGGGAAAAACATTTCCCTGTCTGAGGTTCACCATCAGCACAAGTCCTAATGGTACTTAGGGTTTGCGCTCAAAAATCTTTTAGTAGGGGTAGGAGACAGGAGACAGGAGAAATGGGAATGAGCGAGGAGGTAGAAGTAAGAATTGTAAGAATGATTTTTCTGCCCAACTATGCGCCTAAAATACTAACTTTTTGAGCATTTTAGACTGAAACAGGCGCACTTTTTTCGACTCCAAAAAGGCACTTGTCTTTATATGTCAATGCTTTTAGATTTAATCAGCAACCCCTACTTAGACATTTTTTGGTAGGAAAAATGCTTCAAAGTCAGTCTAGACAAGGGAATTATTGTTTGGGTTGGCGATCGCCTCTTTCCCTAATCATAATAATCTGTAGGGACGTTGCATGCAACGTCCCTACCTGTTACCTGTTCC
>NZ_JAAHGK010001344.1:0-2012 GCF_010672505.1 Okeania sp. SIO2B9
TATTCAGAAAGGTAATGGAATAATCTTTGGTGATTATGGTAAAAATGTTGCCTCTCAGCAGAAACCTATATCTTTTACCATAATCACCAAAGATTATTCCATTACCTTTCTGAATAGAAACTGCAAGTATTTTACCTCTCATAATGATGATGAAATTATTGTTGATTGGTCAGATAATTTTAGTATGACTTTGACTGAAAAATGTTCAAGTTTTTGTAAAAAATTATAAACATCTATTTTAGTGGTAATCATTTCTCACAGATGTTTAAGTCTTTGTGATAATTTAGCAGTTGCCAGTTATTGAATAATTAACAATCAAAAGTTACTCCTATGAATAGAGATGGGTTTGTGATTATTTTTAGTTAAAAATTTATCAAAAATCAGACCAAACCCACCCCTATTTTAATTGTCTAGCTTAATTATCATGCTTGGCAATAACCCAAATAGCATGAACAATACCACCAATATAAAAACCAAAAATAGTTAGGAGAAGATTAATCCAAAAAGCACCGCCTAAACCAACAGTCAAAAAAACACCTAAAGGCGGTAAGAATATAGCAGCTAGAATTCGTAGTATAGTCATTTTAGTTACTCTTGTAATTTTTAAACTATTGTTGTCTTAGTTATAGCTTCAACTATTAGTAGAACCTTTACCGAAAAATTTTGGAGGTTTTGCTAAAGTATATACCTCAGTCTCAGTAGCGATCGCTTCCCGCAAATGTTTAGGTACTTGTAACATCCCCAATAAGGTAGTCCCATCCAACATCCGAAACCCACCAGTAGTTTTTTCTCTCAGAAGTTGATTAACTGTTTCTGGGTCAGGACGACTATTAATCATTTCTGTTGAACCTATTACAAAACCCCAAGGTTGTCCATAAGTAGGAACATAACTACTATAAGATTGGACATAAGGAAAAACTTCTTTCATTGTATTCACAATTCGAATATGAAGTTTCATTTCTCCTAGGGAAACAGGACCAGCTTGCACAACAAAAAACCCTCCAGGGGTAAGCACCTGTAGAATCTTTTCAAAGTATTCCTTTGTAAACAACTGAAATGAAGGTCCCTCTTCAATAGGGTCAGAAAGGTCAGAGATAACTACATCCCAAATTTCACCAGAAGTCTCCAAAAATTCTAAAGCATCACCAATGACCAACTTGAGGCGAGGGTCATCAAAAGAATTAGCGTGCATCTCAGGCAAATATTGACGACAAGCTTCAACCACTTCTCCATCAATATCAATCATGGCCACTTTTTCTACTGTTTGCCAACGTAAGACCTCTCGAATAGTTGCTCCTTCACCACCACCAAGAACAAGAACTTTACTAGGAGATCCATGAAAAATCATGGCAGGATGTACCAGGGGTTCATGGTACAAAAATTCGTCTCCTGTAGAAGATTGCCATTTACCATCAAGAACCAGTGCTTTACCATAAATACCTGTGTTTATGATGTACATATCCTGATAGGCAGTTTTTTTGTAGGCAAGTACCTCGGTAATGCCATGAACATAAATATCCCAAGGTGTGATATACTCGCTAATCCATAAATCTGCACCAACTTCACTACTTGCCATAAGCTATATTCCTCAATGACATACTTCGTATCAATACTCAATATTGAGATAGGATATATTTCTTAGCACAAAATTGTTTTAGATTCCAACTATACTGAATACAAACCTGAAGTTTTACAGGTATTATTTTATTTAAATCATCTCAATTTTATCCTTATGATTAGAGTAATTTTACTCAATCGCTTCAAGAGCAAAAACAACTTTTCCTAATTAAAACTATCTAAATTAATCTGTTAAGTCTTACTTTTGACTATCTTGTCGATCGTCCTTTCTATTAATTTATTTGATATTTTGATATGGAGAAAAAATCTCTGCATCCCTTGACTCGTGACACAGGGTATCCACATTTTTAACTTTTGACTTGATAGGTGAGATTTGTTGAATTCAAGTATAATTTATTGAACAAGTTACTCTTCATAGTGCTATGGAAAATAAT
>NZ_JAAHGK010001345.1:0-2011 GCF_010672505.1 Okeania sp. SIO2B9
GTATAGCATCCCACCATGCTGGAATGTTACCAGTGTGGAAAGGATGCTATACCTCTACTTAGAGGTTCGAGTCTTTTAGAGTGAGTTAGGTCTGGGTTACTATTGAGGAATTTTTGAATTAAATTTTGCAGTTGAATAGTTTCTGTTTCGTCCAGCAAAGTAAGATTACTGACTTGTGCTATTTCTGCCACTGCGCGATCGCAACCTCGACGGCTAAATATGAAGTAGATAGCTGGTAACATATCCCGCTCTTTGAGTTGAGATAAAACTGCTGGCAATATTGGTTCTAATTGTTTTTCTCTTCTATCTCTACCTATATTATGTCGATTTTTAGGCTTGAGCAAGGGATTTACTCTTTTTTGGTTATTGCTCAGTAGAGGAAATAGACCTTTGCTGTTAGAAAAATTAAATTGGAGAGGTACTGGCCGAAAATCAGAGTAAATCAGTTCAGTTGGCCCATGTACTTTATTGATCCAATCTGTAAGCTGGTCGCTGTTGGCTACTGTAGCGGAGAGAGCTAATAGTTGAATTTCTGATGGACAATAAATTATTAATTCTTCCCATACTGTGCCTCGTTGGCGATCGTTCATGTAGTGGCATTCGTCCAAGACTACGGCTTCTACTTTTTCTAGAGATGTGCCTATTTCTCCTATGGGGGTGCCATAGAGCATATTGCGGAAGACTTCTGTAGTCATTACTAGGACTGATGCTTCCCTGTTAACGGAGGTATCTCCGGTGACTAACCCTACTTTGTCTGCTCCAAATTTGTCCCGGAAGTCCCGCAATTTTTGGTTTGACAGAGCTTTGAGGGGTGTGGTATAGAATACTCGTCGTCCGCGACTTAGGGCACGGTAGATGGCGTATTCTCCAATTAGAGTTTTGCCTGAGCCGGTAGGGGTACAAACAACTACGGATTTTCCAGCGTTTACGGCGACGATCGCCTCTTTCTGGAAGTTGTCTAGTTCAAATGGAAATAAGGTCTTCAGATCCAGCTCTCGGCTGTTCTGGGTTGAGTATGACACTAATGTTTATTTTCTTGACTTTATACAGGTTTTGTGATATTGCCTATTCTGTTTTTTTAATTAACGAGTAAATATTGACACTCTCACCGTTAAATCAAAGATTATAATGGGAGATTCTTGTTTCAGACTCTTAACTAGGTAACAAATCAAACAAGCTGAGTTGCACCCCCGCCAGACCGTCTCCACAAGCTTTTTTGTTAACGGTATGCCCTACCGCTATTAATCCTCTTTTTCTAATTACTTTTGCAGCAGCTACATCCCGATTCACTTGATAACCACAACTGCTACTATTATGTTTTCTATCAGACAGTTTCTTTTTCTGTATATGCCCACATAACGGACATTCTTGAGAGGTATAATTCTTGTCAACTTTGTAATAGTACTTACCTCGTTTCCAGCAAACATAAGGCAATATTTCGTTGATAAACTGACCAATTCCAGAATCCAAGGATTGTTTTCTAACAATACCTTGAGACCAAGATTTAAAATTCATATCTTCAACAAAAATATTGTCTGTAAAATCGCAAAGTTGATGAGCTAGTTTGAAATGCCAATCACGTCTAGTATTAGCTATTTTTTCATGTAGTCTAGCTATTTTATTCTGGAGTTTTAACCAGTTATTTGAACCTCTTATTTTCTTCTTAAGTCTTCTTTGCAGCAATTTCAGCTCGCGCAGTGAACTCAATAAAAATTTAGGATATTTGATTAAATTTCCAGTGGAAGTAGCTACAAAAGATTCTATTCCTGCATCAATGCCTAATGACCTTTCACCTACTGGATTATCTGGGACTGATTCTGATGAAGTAAAGGTAATCATCAGATAATAACCACTAGCTTTTTTGACTATCCTGGCTTGTTTAACCACCATTTCTTCCGGGTATGGCCTACTCTGCTTTAATTTAATCCAACCCAATTGAGGTAACTTGAATCTACCGCAACCCAGACAATTTTTCAGCATGGCAGGAAAGACAAAGCTTCTCATCCTTTTC
>NZ_JAAHGK010001346.1:0-2008 GCF_010672505.1 Okeania sp. SIO2B9
GACAGGGAGGTAAACTACTATTCCGTGCCAAAGTTAGTCCTATCAATTAAATCAAACAACAGAAAAGCTTATATGGTAATTACTTTTGAGTTACTTATCAATATACTTGGACTTAATCTCAGTAATGAGGTATACTAGGCTAGGTTTGTTAATAGTTAGAGTCATAGCTTCTAGAAAATATGAGTACTGTGGTTAAGTATATTCAACCTAATGGCATTTTAGACGGCACTAAGGCTACTGAATTTCGCCAAGAAATTAGTGAGCAAGTTGAAGCTGGAGCAGATATTATTTTGATAGATTTTAAAGATGTAACTTTTATGGATAGCTCTGGCTTAGGTGCTTTAGTTTTAGCGCTCAAAACTGTTAGAGCTGCTGGAAGTCAATTAGTTGTATGTTCTATTAATGAACAAGTTAGAATTCTGTTTGAGTTAACAAGTATGGATCGAGTTTTTGATATATTTCCTAACCGAGAAGAATTTGATAAAGCCTCTATTGAACCTAATACAAATCTTCAGGCCCAAAGCAAAAACTAAAATTTTTAATTTTAGAGTTAGTATCTTAAGATTTTGGATTCAAGTATTTTAAGTGGTAGATTAAATCTTCTTCCATAGGTTCCTGATTAATTTAAAATTTCTTTCAAATATTTTCTAGATCCAACTAGATCCAAAGGGGTGTATCTAATAAAAATGATGAGGAAGAAGTTTCTGGTTTCAAATAAAATCTAGAATTTTTTACTAAAGAAAATTAAATCTAAATTTTGCAACAAAGCTTCAGCTTATCTGAAGTCTAATGACAAGTTAAATATAGATTAAAGTCAAAATCAGTTGGTCTTAATCAGGACAGATTTAGGTATATATTAAGTTAGCTAGACTTAGTTTTTTTGTGGTAAACCTTTTTCCTGTAATAGATTAAGATTTTTTTTTGCTTAATCCCTGTTTCTCAGATAGAAGTGTTACGATTATTTGGCTTTATTGATAAAGTTTAATAGTTTGAGAAGATGATAAAAAACTCCATAATTTACTGAATAATTAAGGTTTAAAGCAGAAGGAAGAAGGCTTTAGTTATCTAGGAAAGAAGGAAAAATATTGTGTTGTCTGAGTTTTAAGCTTTTGATATGTCCGCGCCCTTTCCTTCGACTACTATAGCAGGGAACAGGGAACAGGGAACAGGGAACAGTGGTAATTTCTGTCTCAGGTTCATCATCAATCTCTGTCCTAACCAACTCTTTCCTTGCTATATAAAGCCTCTTCTTTGAAGAAGAAATAAATCAAAAAAATCCTGTTTGCCAATCCTATTCGTTTTCAGGAGAGGTAATTATTAATTGTTAATTGTTAATTATTGAATATCGGGTTCGGAAAAGATTGAAAATAAATATCTCATTAAGCTTCTTTGATAAACCGAATTATTTCCTGCACATGATTAAGAAATTTCCCATCTGTTGAAAGTCTCGATATTGCTTTTTCAAAATCTCTAGCTAACTGATGATGTTCTGCTTGGTTTGTATTTCTTAAATCTTCTATTGTCACTGCTAAACGACTGAATTCTTTTCTTGTTATTTCGGAGTGTTGCTGTTGTTTCGATCTAAAAGATTCTGGATTTTCAATACTTAGTTGTGTTCCTAGATATTCAACAGTTTTTTCGATATTTACAAAGCGATTTCTAAGTTCAATAATATCTGCACGAGGATGCAATAATTCTCGACGAATCATCGATAATCGTACCACTAAATATTGATATAAACGTATAGCAGGACGTAAAACAGTTAACAATAAAGCTGCGCCAGAACTCACATCGCTTTACGATATCGCCAATACCATATCCGTATAATTCTCCTCCTAACAAATCGTAGTAGCTAAACATAAATGATCGCAGTGCCGGAACAAAGCCCAAAGAGGTACTGGCTCCAAAACCAATGGCTCCGGCATCCTCGTCAAAAGTGAAGCGTTCGCTCACACCCTGGAAGTGGGTATGGATATTTCCAATAAAACACCCCAGGCTAAACATCAGC
>NZ_JAAHGK010001347.1:0-2006 GCF_010672505.1 Okeania sp. SIO2B9
GAGTATCACCCCTGCGAGAAAATCATCTTATATCATGTTCCCCCTCCGGGGGAGCTACGCTAACGGACGGGTCAGTTATAAATAAAATTTCAGAACTGACAGTACCGAAGAAATACTGAAATTATCTTTACTTTTGTTCCTTCCTTCTTTCTTCCCTCCTGACTCCTGAGGACTGAGGACTGACTCCTCGCATTGTCTCCATCCTAAATCTTATATAGCTGTTGACAGTTTCCGATTCTTTACCAAACCAGAAACGTTTAAATCTTCCAAAATAATTGTTTGGTTTTCACGAATTATTTCAGTAGATAACTTATGTAGGAAATCCGTTCTAGTATCTTTAAGTTTGGGATGAAATTTAGCTATTCTCAGCCTAGCTTTTTCGTAATTGCTTCCTGCTACCTCCGTTTCAGTCACCGCGGGCTTGACAGTTTAATTGTTAATAAACGAATTTGATATTAGACATATCCACGAAAATAAATAAGCCTTTGATTTAACCATTAAACAAATTGGTAACGAATAATTAATATTTAATAAAATAATTAAAATATAAGAGTAATATCAATTATTTCCCTAAACCTCACAATTTTCAAATTTTGATCTGCTGTTCCCTGTTCCCTACTACTTTTTTTACTATTTGTGGGTAAAGAGGGTTTGATGGTTGGAGAAAAATTTTTAATTTAAACTCTAACAAAGGACAGTTCTACCTATATTTAAAGTTTTTAATTTTTTGTTTTTTAGATTATTTATACACATAAGTGGTATAGATAGTCTAAAATAGATCGATAGTGCTAACACTGAACTAGGTAACTCAATTTACCCATGCTTCACCAGCCAAAACATCAAGATATTAGACTTTTTCTTTGGACTAATCTTGCTGAATCTTTTGACTGGCATACCATTAGCACAAAACGTAATTTTTGTCAACCTCCCACCTCGCCGTATCAATGAAGCTAGGATTAGGAGCATAGGAATAGCACTGTGGCTCATACATTTATACTAGAATCAGGCCAATGGGCAATAGAAGGAAATTGGCTAGAGCGTAATGGAATGTTAATTACTGTTAAGGGTAAGACTATTGTTACATGGGACCGTACAGATTGGTTCTCTATGGTGACAAAACTGATATTTCCCAGTCAAGACCGTGAGGACATTATCTTACAATACAGAGGACGTCTCGACAGTGACGAACGACACTATACGTTTCTTCTTCAGCATAGCGAACTAGGAAAAATAGAAGGAGAAGGGTGGCTGGGCATTAATTCAATTATTCAGCGCTATTGGGTACTGGGAAATGATGTCCAACGTCGTAGTGGCTTTGAAACTTTACTACGCTTAGACCAAGAGCGATATTATTTTACTGGCGGGATTTTAAGTGGTGTTTCTTTGAATAGTGCTATGGAGGCAACTATAGAGCGTCAACCAGACTAATTAATAAACAATTATTAATATTTTTTAGTATTCTTGAGTATTCTTAATTTTTGAGTTAGTCACTCAATGATGTTTTTAATACTTGTAATAATTTCAAATTGATAGCAATACACTTAAATAATGTCAAATAATATATATTAATATTAAATAATCAATCGCCTAAAGTTGTTGTTAACTAAACTTCTTAGCTCATAAAATCTTAGTTTTAAGTTTTGAGTTGAGTGAAACAGTATTAGTTGACGCCCCACGATCCCCAACTCTCTTTCATTAGTTTGAAACTGAGTGAGAGAAAGAGGTCGTCCCTAAGACAACTTCCGTTTTAGTCAAAATCAGGGTTAGATTCTAATCCCCACTTATGTTTTAAAAATTGTTGGTAAAGAGTTTCCCTTACCAACATTTGTTGATATAGTTCAACTAAGCATTCTTGAGCTTGTTGTAAATTCATTTGTCGCACCTGAGTCTCAAAAGACCGAACACTAAATTGCTTTTCCAGTGGCATTTCCATCGGTTGGTCCATAGTTTTACTCCATATTCATAGTAACAACTATTCACTGAGCCTACTTCAGAGTAAAATCAGT
>NZ_JAAHGK010001348.1:0-2005 GCF_010672505.1 Okeania sp. SIO2B9
TGTGTGCGGAACCATTTCCACAGTTTAGCGCCGTAGGAAACCTAGCCAATTAGCACTCGATGCATAACTTATATTTTTATGCTACGTTTTGTGGTGCGGAATGTAGGAGATAACGTCCCTACCTACTCTCCTACTCCCTCCCATACTCAGGATACGGGTTAAAAAGTTTTTGAGAAATGGTATAATTCCTGTCTAAAACTTTTTCAGGGACTTTCCAAAAATTTCCCATATTCTTTATTTCAAGTTAGATAGATATTTACGATACATTTTAGATAGTTAGATATTTTTTATATATACTCACCAAAAAATATTTTTATAACAAAAGATTAGCGATCCGTGCATAAAGTCCTGTTACATTAAGTCAAGATGATTTAGAAAAACTTAATGTTTAGTTCAATGGCAGGGTTCAATTTTTTGAATGAATTTTTCCTATTTCCTTTATCAGGCAAACTTCAACCGATACTAGCAACAGCGACAGAAACAGAAGTAGAACCAGCAATGGTAGTTGCAGGAGTCCTTTTGAGCCTAGTGGCAATTTATATAGCCAGCAAAGCAGGGGGCGAATTTTTTAACTGGCTAGGTTTTCCACCAGTATTAGGTGAACTAGTAGGAGGTGTAGTTATAGGTATTTCCGCCCTAAACCTGGTAATCTTTCCAGAAAGTGGGGCAGATAGTTCCGCATCCGTAGTTATCAGTATTTTAGAAGCAACAGCAGGTTTAGCCCCTGACGCTGCGGAAGCTACATTTCAAGTCCAAAGTGAAGTCCTCGAAGTTCTATCCGAACTGGGGGTGATCATTTTGTTATTTGAAATTGGCCTAGAATCCAACATTAGAGACTTAATGCAAGTGGGTATTCAGTCCCTAATTGTCGCAATTGTGGGAGTAACATTACCATTTGTCGCTGGTACAGCAGGAATGATGATGATATTCCATGTCTCAGCAGTACCAGCAATTTTTGCAGGAGCAGCTCTTACAGCAACCAGTATTGGCATTACTTCCAGGGTACTAGCAGAAATTAACCGCCTCAATACTCAAGAAGGTCAAATTATTTTGGGTGCTGCTGTTATAGATGATGTTTTAGGTATTATTATCCTGGCAGTAGTAGCAAGTTTAGCAAAAACTGGCGAAGTCGATGTAGTCAATGCGATCTATCTCATCATCAGTGCCAGTGTATTTTTGGTAGGTGCAATATTGTTAGGTCGCTTCTTTAATGACACCTTTGTTTTCTTTGGTGAAAAATTTAAAACTCGTGGACGAGCAGTTATTCCAGCTTTGACGATCGCATTATTTATGTCCTACATTGGTACAGCGATCCATTTGGAAGCCATATTGGGAGCTTTTGCCGCAGGATTGGTTTTAGATAACTTGGATCAAACAGAGGTAGGTAGAGAATTAGAAGAACTAATTCGTCCTATTTCTGATGTCGTCGTTCCCATTTTCTTCGTCACAGTGGGGACAAAAACCAATCTTGGAGTTCTCAACCCAGCTATTCCTACTAACCGTGAAGGTTTAGTTATTGCGATCTTCTTAATAGTTGTTGCTATTGTGGGTAAAGTTGCCTGTGGTTTTAGTGTCTTTGGTTTAGAGAACATTAACCGTTTAGCTGTTGGTGTTGGTATGGTGCCACGGGGTGAAGTTGGTTTGGTTTTTGCCTCAGTTGGTTCTGCTAGTGGCGCTTTATCCCCTGCTTTGGATGTAGCAATTATTCTTATGGTTATAATTACAACATTCTTAGCGCCTCCCTTGCTGCGAGTCGTGTTCGGAGAAGGAGAAGCAGAAGAAGTAACTGAAACTTCTGGGTAGTTATTTGCAAAAGGTAGAAGGTTAATTTTTAGATGGCTTTTCTATAACTCATAACCTTTATAGAACCCATTTGAGATCTATTTAACAAAGAGATAGGGACTCACCCCTAACCCCTCCCAGGAGGGGAATGTGGGGAGATGGGGAGATAGAAGCAAATTTCAACCTGCTTGGTGTACTATAGCAATGTGCGCTCAGGTATTTA
>NZ_JAAHGK010001349.1:0-2005 GCF_010672505.1 Okeania sp. SIO2B9
TTTCAAGGGGAAAATAAAGAAATAATATTTCCTTATTTTCCCCTTGAAAGGGGAGGCTAATAAAGCTGAATTATTTAATTAATAATGATTAATGATTAATTATTCGGTAAAAGATAATTACAGCACTATGAAAAGAGAAGAAAAACAGCGATTAAACCCTATAACTTGTATAGGTAAATGATTGAGGTGAAGCTGATAGTTATAAATAGCAAATACACAAATAATTTTGAAACTAAATTTAGGAGGTAATATCTCATGCCAGAATCTCAACAAAATCTTTCTAAACAAAAATCTGCCCCCGCTCTTTCAGCAGATAATGTTAGCGTCTTTTACGGAGATTTTAAAGCCGTGAAAGATGTTTCTATGGAAATTCCTAAAAATCAAGTCACTGCTTTTATTGGACCTTCAGGTTGTGGTAAAAGTACATTATTACGATGTTTTAATCGTCTAAATGATTTGATTAGTATTTTTCATTTAGAAGGTCGTATTCTTTATCATAATCAGAATATTTATGACTCAGATGTTGACCCTGTAGAAGTACGCCGACGTATTGGAATGGTATTTCAAAAGCCTAATCCTTTTCCTAAGTCAATTTACGATAATATTGCTTATGGGGTGAGAATTAATGGTCTGGCTAAGTCTAAAGAAGAAATGGATGAGATAGTAGAGCGATCGCTACGACAAGCTGTTCTCTGGGATGAGGTTAAGGATAAACTGGGACAAAGTGGTTTTGCTCTTTCTGGGGGTCAGCAACAACGTTTATGTATTGCTCGTGCGGTTGCTGTTAGTCCCGATGTGGTTTTGATGGATGAACCTTGTGCTTCTCTTGACCCTATTTCTACTATTAAGGTTGAGGAGTTAATTAATGAACTCAAGGAAAATTACACTATTATTATTGTGACTCATAATATGCAGCAGGCGACTAGGGTAGCGGATGTAACTGCCTTTTTTAATGCTAAAGCTGCTGAGGGTGGTAAACGCTTTGGTTATTTGGTTGAATTTGACAAAACTCACAATATTTTCCAGAACCCAAAGGAAGAAGCTACTCAACAATATGTAAGTGGTCGTTTTGGTTAAATATTGAAGAAGGAAGAAGGAAGAAGGAAGAAGGAAGAAAAAATGGATGGGGACTCAAACCCCAAGCAATTGTCAACACCGTGTAGATGGTGGGGTATTAAACCCAAAATAAAAAGATAAATTTTTATCATTATTTTTTTCTGGATTTGATACTCATCAAGTCCAGTTTTTTTTATTTAAAAAACTTTAAATTTACAGCACTTTTGAGGATGGTGAGGTACAGTTGAAGATTAATATCTATCTTTGTAAGGCTTCTAGCCTGTAACAAGCAGGATGCTTACCAAAATTACTAAATAAAATTTTGTACCTCACTAACTCCGAAATTGCTGTAATTAAATTTAGGTTTTTTCTGGCTCAATAACCTTCCTCTCTCTTCCCTCTTCCTTCTTCCTTCTTCCTTCTTTCTTACCAAGTTTTTCTCGGCAACGTTCAACATATAGACTGGCAATAGTATCAGTAGAGTTTTGCCTTTTCACTTGTTGAAAATATTCTAAAGCTGCTGCAAATTTACCTACCTGCCAACCCTTAATTCCTTTCTTGAATATCGATAGGTTGGAAATTTTTTCTGCTTCAATAATACTATTTTCAGTACCCAATAATTCATAAATATTTATAGCTTTCTGCTTTCCACGAAGCACCACTTTATCAATCCATCTGTAATAAATTTGCTCAGAAAATAGATTATTATTTTGTAACTGAGTGTCTGAATATTCTACTTGATTAATAATTCTGAATTTATCTTCTATATATTCCTGTGCTTGACAGCAATTTTTACATTTTTCTATCTCTGAAATTACTGGTTCACTCACAATAATTGAACAACAATAAGTCTTAGTCAAACTTTCTAAACGTGATGCAGTATTAACCACATCTCCAATTACTGTAGAATCCATTCTTTTTTCAGAACCCAAAGTACCAATAACCCCCA
>NZ_JAAHGK010000135.1:0-8971 GCF_010672505.1 Okeania sp. SIO2B9
TCGCTCAATTTAACGTTATTTACGATCCTTGTTCTGGATCTTACTCTTCACCAAGGTGGTAATAGGTATCGTCTTCAGTCCAATGATCGAAATCCTCAAATTCTTCTCCTAACCATGGGTAAATCATATATTTACTATTTGATTTAATTTCTAAGCCATAAGTTGTGCCCCGATCCGCAATAATCTTAGGTCGTTTTGGCTGTCCCGTTCCACGTTTAATTGGGTAGTCTAATTTGCAAATAGTGGTAAAAATTTGATTGTCGGTTCTTTTTTCATAATAATAATTACTAACCTCGCTAATATCTTCCCTCAGAATAGTTTTTTCTTCAAGCGTATCAATTTGATCTGCTTCACAAAATTTGCTAACAGAGCGAGATTTGCCAAAACAGTTTGTCGGCTTATCTACGTCGTCGTGATAAGCTACATAGGAGTGAAATTCTCCCCTTATTGGCAAACAATCTGTTGTTTTTTTCAAAGAATTAGGAGCAAACTGTTTAACAGTATCAATTGCAGCTTGTTGTGGTAATCGATGTCCAGAAGCGTTTCCTCCTTGACCATACTGTGTTCCAGTTCTTTCAGAACTTATGAACAAACATATCGGTTTTACTGTTTCTACCCACTCCTTTGAAGTGGATGTACGCGCACTGCCATGATGCCCTAGTTTCAGAATAGCGTTGCTAATATCTAATCCTTTTAAGTTACCATTAGCTGAGTTAATATTGTCTAAAATTTTCTTTTCTGTTATGTAAGTCGCATCTGCGGCCAGTAAAATTTTTTGACCTTTATACTCAATCATTAAAACAATACTCCGATTGTTTGCTAAGGTTGTATGTTTACCCTGGTTTGCTACATTGGCAGCGAGTAAATGAACTTCTGCATCCCCATGTTTCTGCCATGATTTTTGGCCATTCGGTTGATTAAGCTGAAATGCTTTTCTATGATTTTCCTGATCTTTTAACCAATCTTTAAAACTATTCCATTTGTTACCTTTTTTGTCTTCTATTTTACCTTTTGCTTTATAGTCGTCATGTTGCCCTGTAAAAAATATATTTTTGAAAGAATACCCTGCTTTTATTAAGAATTGCAGCAAATTGTAGTGATCTTGGTCAGGATGTGTAATAAAGAGATAGTCTATATCAAATGGCACGGATGTAATAAATTTGTTATCCTTAAGAACTTGAAAAAAATTCAGGATATCACCCTTAATTTGTTCCGCTTTAGTCGAACCAAAATCTATTAACATAGTTGTTCCATCGGGGAATTTGACAAAAGTTGCATCTCCCATCCCAACATCTATGAACCAGACATATAATGAATCCGAAGCAGGTGTCATTGTTTTTACCTCAATTTGTTTACATAATTTGGGAGAATACCCTCCCAAATCTTTCTCAGTTCTCTATTCGTAGACGATGCGGTACGCATCTTTCTGACGAGCAAACTCAAGTAAATATCTGACTTATGAATCCTCAGTATTTTCAGCTCTACTCAATTGCAACCAACCTTCATAAGCTTGCTGAGGCTTAGAAAATTTCGCTTTTAAATTAACGGGTTCAATAGTTTCTTTCTCCGACCAATCTTCACCCACCTTAGATAACCAAGACCAAGTATATCCTGGTTCTTGAGATAAAGGAATAGCCATTTCACCTTGATTACACAAAATCGGAGTAGACAAGAAATTCACCTCGATCGCCTGTAAAGCTGAGTTATAATTTTCCGCAGGTAAGCGTAAAACCTGATTAGGCAAAATTCCAGAAGTCGCATGAATTAACCCCCTGGGGTCAATTAACATTGACACCCCCTGGGGCGTCGCATCTACAGTTTGCTCAAAACACACTAACCCTTCGACTTCCGCCTCAGTTTTAATCAGATTATTCTCCACTGTACCACTTTGAACAGCATAGAAAATGTTATTCTCATATTCATAATCTTCCTCATCACCCACAGGTGTTTCTCTCCAATATCCCACTAACCCATCATTGAGTTGTTGAGAATCTCCTAAACGAATAGGAAATTTTACCTCTGTAAACCCATAAGTAGCAGGTGCTTGGTCTACACCTTCAATTTTCACCGTCGGATCGCAAGCAGGTATTCCTTTAACTTCCAAGTTAAACGTTGCCCTCACCAAAGCCATAGGTCGCCCCAGTAACAACGCTAAACTCGGATGCTCGGCAAAACTTTCCGGGTCGATAGTTTCTAAAGACTCATTCAAAGAAGAAATAAACTTTTGTTGAAACTCAACCCCTTGGTCTAAAAGATAGTGTACCATCTTTTGCAAATGACGATTGGGCAGTTGAGGATAATCATCTCCACTACGTTCGAGATTCACTCCTGGAGCATTACGCCACTTCCCACCACGATCAATTGTACCTAAACTCACACCTTGAGCATCATAAATTGCCAAATTACTATCAAGATTATTAGGTACGACCCAACCACAAACAGGAGTTTTCCCTGGGACTTTTGTCATTTCTACTTCCTGGAGAGCATTAGCAGCTAACCAGTGGAAATTGAGACGAGCAGGTTGAGCTAAACGAGGTGGCAAGAGAACTTTATTATCATTCAGGCTAGCAGGGGGAGTCATGCGGTAAGTCGTGACAACCTCTGTTGTTTCACTTCCTTCGATCACTTTCTTGTGTTGTCCAAAAGTATCAATTAACCATAACCAATTAATTGACATTGCTCCACTACGGATGGGATTGAAAATGTCTCCTTCGAGGACTTTATATTGCAAACTATTACCCAAAGTCCAACGTACCTGCTCGTGGAACATTTTTTCCACCTCAGCCAGACTCAGAGGATCGTCTACTTCTAATTGGAAGGTTGGTTGAGCTAACAATAGGGTATCATTGAAACCACCTATGCACTGAGCCATAGATTGCAAAGTTCCCATTTCCTCGTATGCCCATAATGCCACGAAGATAGAATCTTTCACTTGCTCTTCTGGTTCCTTATCTGCTAACTCACTTTTCTCAATATACCACTCCTTCACATGTTGAAAATTGTTCTTCAAATAATCTGGTGTTTGCTCTGATTCTGGAATCTCGTTATCCTCATAATAATCAGGAAGTAAGTATTCTGTCAGATAGTCAGTTATGCGTTCCCTCAAATCTGTTCCCGCCGCCGGACTCAAAATACTGAAACCCGTGTAACTATTGCTATTTTCAACAAAACTACTTTCCCTTCCTTCCTTAAGTTGTAGGTCAATGGCATTCGATTCTAAACTGTAGTTATCTAGAATCTGATTGGGTTTGTAATCTTGAACTTCACCACTCTCCATGTCACGACAAGGATAAGCCAAAACTGACCAATGGAAGGCAAAAGGATTCCAAGGTTGCTCGTTCCAAGTGATAAAGTTAATTGATTCTTCCCCGTTTTCAGGCTGGAAGTCGTCAATTTGCTTCAGCAGTTTCTCAAAATCTTGAGTAATTGTGGTAACATCGAAATCTAGAGGTTGACATTTTAAATAACCATCATCCCGTAAACGTCCGTCTTGTCCAAAGCGAACTGGAGCCTTTGCTGCATCTCCAGTTAATAAAATAACGGGTTCGTTGGCCCGCCAGTAATTTTCACTGGGAAATGGCCTCAGATTATATTCCAAGCTCGGAGAGGCGATCGCTTCCTGTAATTGACGAATAGCATTAGTAATTTGAACGGCAATTTGAGATTCAGTGGCAGGAATATAAATATTAAAGATGCCTCCTTCCACTTTCACATCATAGGTTTGCTCTCTATCCTCTATTCGCCAAGCTTCATCTGTAGTAATAGTTTGAACAGTTGGGTGATCGGATAATGTCACCCCACATTTGGCAAATTCATTCTTTATATAGCTAAAGTCTTGGTCAGATGCTGCTTGAATAGCACCAACGTATTGCTCGAAATCTTCATTTAACTTAGATACTATTCCAAAAGGCAAAGATTTTGCAGTTACTGTAGTATTTTTTCTATTCTCTGTAAATTCTAATTCTCCCACCATAGCGATCGCTGTCCGTAGAGGCGCAAGGCTAGTTTCATAAATAGTATCATAGAAATGTCCGCCATCTTCAGTCTTGTTCTTCATGAAGTAATACCACTGACTGTATAACTGACGGCGCATCGACTCTATATTTAGCCAAGCTTGATTATACTCCTCTTGGAGGCGATTGAGTTCATTGAGTGCCTCAGCCACATTTTCTGGTAATCTGTGTTGACTAGGTTGAGTTGTCCTCTGGCCTCTCTGTTGAGCAACTGGAGGCTGAAGTGTCCAAAGATAACCATCATGTTGAGTAGCAAACCCTCGTTCATGTCGTCCCTCTAAAAGTCTGGCATCAATGTTAAGTTTGTGGGACTCCAACTTTTCTAATAACTGCAAAGCTTGTATCTTATCCTCAACTTCTCTGCGAATTGGCTCTGCTGTGTCTGGAGATTCTGACTTAAAGGAGTGGGCCAAATAAGCAGCAAGAGCTTCTGGAGCAGAATTAGCCACAGCAATAGTTGGTTGAGATAAACTATTAACTCTCTCTGCTAGTGAATTACCTAACCCAGTAAAAGTAATTCTGGCATGATACACTGTAGTTGTAGGAAATTCATCTCCTATTTGGTCTAGCTCAATAGTCCAATTAAACTCTTCTTGGAAGATTTCTAGTAACTCTTCATTGGTTTTCCCCTCATTTTTAGCTAAGAATAGGTTTAAAAAATCCTGTTGTTCATCACTATAATAACCAATAACATCGTACTGCAGCCCAGACGGAGGTGTAGTAGTTTCAAAATCAGAATCCACAAAACCAAAAACGCTGTAACAATTGGGATAAAATGCAGCAAAAGTAGCTTTAACTTCATCAAAGGTTGGGATAGTTGCCTTAGTGCCAACAGCAGTTAAGGCTTCAGCATATTCTTGAGTTTCTGTGTCTGAGTCCCATTCTGCCAATTCCCAATTACGCCCCATATAACGGTAACGTTGGTATTGATAAGTATCTGGATCGTTAGGATCTACAGTAGCTAGATCCGGCGACTCTATGAGAATATTAATCGCATCTGGTGGTGGACTATCATCGCCTTGCTCTTTTTCGGGATAGAGATAGTCACTTTCAATAATCCATCGTTTATTGTCTGTATTCCCTCCTTGGCGTAATATTAACCAGCGATTGGGTACTCTCGGAAAAGTTGTTCCTGTCTCGTCATGTTCCCCATTAGTTAGAGCATCAGGCAAAGACCAATGGAGATGGATTCCCGCTTTCAAATCAAATTCTTGGTTAAATAAGGGGGCGAGCATTTGTTCGCTCAGATTAAGCTGTGTCGCTCCATGAGATTGCCCTCTATACACATAAGGCAATAGTGTATAGTTGGCCATTGCCCTGAGCGCTTGTTGTTGTTGATCTAGGCATAGAGCATCAAGATGGATGGGGACAAGTAGGGTTTTAGTCATATTTAACTTGATATAGGATTTCTCAGATTAGTGATATCAAATCCGGTTGAATCACCTCACCATCAATTTAGTATTCAGTAGTCAGTAGTGGTTTGTCAAGATTGAATAGTTTTCTTGTTAGCTGCCTACACTATTCTCACAAAATGTGGATGGTTAGATTATATTGCAATTAAACGGATTTGATATGAGATACAGTAATCAAAAGTTAGCAAGCTATATGAAAGCATACTAACTCAATTCAACTTTCATTAGCTCGATGATAGATCTTCTTGTTAACATAATTATCTGCTATTTTTTTTGCTTTGATTTTAGCTTTTGACATACTCCCTGCTGCTCTACGAGATAGTAAGGGATTCTTTAACCCAGCATTCTACTATGACGTTACTCACCATGATTTCCTGACTCCCTCTTTTTTAGATTGACGCATAAGCAACAAGATCGCTTTTTTCCAAACCAGTTCTTTCCTGACGTCGCTGCCAAAAAGGAGAAGCAGGCCATCGTCGTTCCATTTGGTAGAAGTAATTGCGCTGAGTCAAATAATTATCAAATCGAGAGGCAATGAGAGATTCGTACTCCTCCAGACCACTACTATCTCCATGCAAATAGGAAGCAATAGCCTTCCCCGCTTTCAGACTGTCCCAGAGCGCCTTATAAATACCCTGGGAGGAAATCGGATCGAAAGCCGAAGCTGCATCTCCTACAGCGAGCCACCCATTTCCAGTAGTCCGGTTTAATCGGAATGAAGGGGCAGCACAAACCATTAGTTCCCGTGGTTTTACCTGGGGTGTCGAGGAGACTGAAAGATTGTCGATCGCAGAACAATCAACCAATTCTTTTGAGACGTGCTTGGTTTCTTTCAGATATGCCAGCCAGTTTTCCATCCGGTGCAACCGAGTCTCTTTGATAATTGACGGTTCGCTAGCTACTACCGTTGCCAACTTATTGTTGGGGAGCTTGGCTACATACCACCAGCCATATTCTACCGCTTCTAACAGGGTTAGTTTAGAAAAATGAGAGCCAGCAGGAAGGTCGAAAAAAGCGATCGCGCAAATCAGTCGGTCTAGAAAAAGCTTTCTGGCTCCCAGAGTTCTGGCAAAACTGCCTCGCGTTCCCGTTGCATCTACTAGAAAACTCGCTGTAATTGTTCGCGTTTGCTTGTCTTCCCCGATAAGCTGTAATTGGAAGCCTTCTGGATGGAGGCGATCGCAATTCCGAACTTTCGTACCGCAATGCACTTCCACCCCTCTTTCCATCGCTTTCTGAGCTAGAAAGGCATTGAAGCGTCTCCGGTCCAAATGCCAGCCGTTACCATAGGGATTGCGCAAAAAGTCATTGTATGCTAGGCTGTCACTTCCCCAAGAAGAGCAATTACCAAAACAAGTCTCGTGTTTTTCCTCAAGAAAATCCTCTAATATTCCCAATTTACCCAGAAGAATACGGGTATCTGGTGGAATGCTCTCGCCAATGCGAACAGTTTCATAACGATCCGACTCTACAACCAAAATTTTGGAAATTCCTTGCTGTTTCAGAGCTAGAGCAGTAGCGCAACCCCCTGGTCCGCCACCTATAATGGCAACATCATATTCCATAGAAAGTTTCATTTTTATGGTATCAAAAAATATCTCTGGGATTCTGTCGCAACAACTGTTGGGCGATCAACGCGACTCGGAGAGTTTTATCCCCTTCGGAGTTGACTGCGACAGAACCTACTACGGGCTTTTATCTGTTACCAAATCGAATCCGCCGAAATGCCTCCAATTGCTCAATACTATTCCAGCCAGCACGTCGGATTTTTGAGGGCAAAGCTAATCGAGCCGCTTCCGAAGCAGCCAATAGAGTTCTCAACTCCTCAACCTGTTCAGGGTGGAGAGACTCGACAAAGATTTTTGATGGAATATCAGGGTTGTCCTCCAAGCCTTGGCGGAGTTCGATAATTCCCATGTTGGCAAAATTATTGACCATATATAACATTGCCTCGATAGTGTCTGACGGCAACTGACGCAGCCAGTTATGTCGCTGGTAAAAAGCTATGAGCTTTTCCTTATCTTCAGTTTCCGGTTTCATGATATTGTCATAATTATCTTCTGTGAGAACTTGGTTGGGGACATTAGCTGGCCAAAATGTGGGTAGGTAAGGGTCGTACTCCGTGTCGTAGCCCGAGCGACAGAAACCCGTATCCGCTTGCCAAGGAATACCCATCCATCGAGTCAGGTCTCCTGGTCCTTGAGCGTAGAGTGGTCCTCCGGGTCGCAGAGCAATTTCCTGAGTCAGCACCGTACCGTAATCTTGGTTGGTAGGACTTTGAGCATGACGCACTCGAAACGGTTTTGAGTAGAGGGTACTGTGACGCATAGGCCATGTCAGCTCGCAGCCAGGATGAAAGGCATCCGCTAAACAGAAATGGAGAGCGGCTTTGTCCAGCATTGCTGGCTGTTCTTGCACTGAGAAATCATTTAGACTGCTCAATGGTGTGGAGTCTGGATTGTAGTCATTCTCAAAATTGCCATCAACCCAGAACCTCATCAACTCCATCCGTACTTTCGATAAAGCTAGATTTTTCCGGGGAGAACCGTCAAGATCGCCGTCAAAAGCATCCCCGTAAATCCATGGCCAGGAACTGGGAGTATTACTCTCGGTCTCAGCTGGACGAAACATGTTAAATACAATCTGCCGTAGCTCCTGATATTGATCGTCACCTCCTTCTGCTGGTTTCTGAGCCAGTTTCTTAATCAATTCAGAATCGCTAAAATCCATAGGACACCCCTTGCCAAACAGGGTGGCAAACCCTTTATTGACCCACTGTAAATTTGACAGGCGCGACAACAAGGGCAGGATATCCTTAGTAAAAGATGCTGTTGTCGGCATGGGCATCCAGCCACATTCTACATAGGTATCCACGAGTAAGTCGTAGAGGGTGCGCCAGCCAATGATACCGGGAGCATAGTTAGGCGGAGCAACTACTACCCAACTGGACTCAACAGGAATATCTCTGTCTCCAATTTTTACCGTAGCAGTAACTGGCCCGTCTGAAATATCATCGTACCAATTATCAGGATTGACAAAGCCAGCAGGATCGTTGGGATTGTAGATAGGATCGTCTGTTGGCGATTCCGATTTGCCTAAACCGCCTAAGACTAATAAACGTCCGCATTCATCCGTTCGCAACTCACCTAAGGGTACTTTGGTACATTTTTTCTCAGTGCCCTCTTTCTTCACAAATGTAATGCTACCCGTGTCAAACTGGTACTCTGGACCTGATACCTCTTTACCCTGAATCGTGCGAGGTTCGGGAACGATCGCTAGTTGTTGTCGGTCATTTCCTTTGACGTGTGGGTTGCGACGAGAGGAAGGTACAGAGTTCCACTCAGGAATATCGAGGGCAACGACAAATTTATACCATTGGGCTTTGCGATTTGCCAGATGTACAGTCCACTCTATCTCTGTCTCTTGATCAGTATCCTTGAGTTCTCCAACAACTTGACCAGCAGCATTGTAGCCATAAATTCGGAATCGAGCCGCTTCACGTTTAATCGCTCCGTTGTCATCACGAGTACTCTCTGAAGTAGGCTC
>NZ_JAAHGK010001350.1:0-2005 GCF_010672505.1 Okeania sp. SIO2B9
TCCACAAAAATAAGTTATCAAACCTCCCCTTTTAAGGGGATAAAAAAGAAAATTCTGCATTTTCTTGCCTTCCTATTTCAAGCGATACTGATAACTGAAGTCTGCAGCTCCTCTGGAGAAGGCTAACTGATAACTTAATTGACTCCAAAATATTTATTTATAAACCTTTTCTTTACCTTCTTCTTGAACTTCAGGAACTACTTTAGGAGCTACTTCAGGAAGTACTTCAGGAACTATTTTTTCAGGAGCACAAGCAATAAAATTAGTGAGTAAACATACACTTGGACCTATGGTTGTACCACGCAAATTAACCCCTTCTAAATTAGCTCCACTAAGATTAGCAAGAGTTATATTTGTTTCAATTAGTTTTGCTTTAGCAAGGTTCGCATTAGAAAAATTTACATCTTTCAAATTTGCTTGACGCATATCAGCATTAAAAAGGTCAGACTCACTCATATTGGCATTTTCTAAATTAGCTCTCAACCAATATGACTGACGTAAATTTGCATTAGAAAAATTAGCCCCACTAACAACAGATTCAATCAAATTAGCTTCAAATAGATTAGCATTTTCTAAAGTTGCTCCTGTCAGATAAGCTCTAGATAAATTAGCATGAGCTAGGTAAGTATCTGTTAAATCTGCACCTCGAAGATCTGCATCATTCATTTTTGCTCTAGAGAGATTGGCATTAGAAAGATTAGCACCAATAAGATTAGTAACAGCAAGATTTGCCCCAGATAAATTTGCTCCTTCAAGATTTGCACCTTCAAGGTCAGCTCCAATCAAGTTAGCATTATATAAGTTTGCTTTACTAAGGTCACATCCCGAACATTCATTAGTTTTTAATAGTCTTCTAATAGCTGCTGGGTTAGCTGCTTTTGCTGAATTTATCCAGCCAAGTTGGGATAAAATCATTATGATTGCGAATATTGTCAATTTCATATTAAGTATTTGGGGGTATAGAGAATAATTGAACAGAAAATATATCTGAGTAGTAAGTATACAAATAATTTTATCTATCTACTTATATAGATAATTGCTTAATTTATCATACATCCAAATTTTTTAGACCGACAAATTTAAAACATTATTAATTATTAAGTAGTTGGCATTTAGTCAAGTATTCAATTGGGATTGAATTCTTGCTTATATCCAGTCTAAGCAAATTGCCCAGAAATATCAAAAGCTTAAAAACTCAAACAACCCAAGGTTTTTCCTTCTTCCTTCTTTATTCTTCCTTCTTTGTTCTGCTATATTCCTAACTTTAACTATTTAGTTATCATAGTATAACTTCCATCCCAATCATTTGGTGGTGGATTTGTTATATGCTTAACCGATCGTTGAATATGTGTACCAACAGCTTCATCATCAGGTCTCATTTTTTTAGCTCTCTCAAAGTAACTAACAGCCAAAGCAAAATTCCTTTCCATATAAGCTTTTCTAGCTCTAGAATAAAGTTCTAAAAACTGTTCTGTTTCCTGGTCAATATTATCTGAAATTGCACCAATCAATTCATATATACTTACAGATTTTTGCTTACCTTTAACTTTAACCTTATCCAATTCTCTGACCCTAACATAATCGCGACAAAGTTCATAAGTAAACTCACTTAAAATAATATCGCAGCCATAATGTTTAGTAATTGATTCTAAACGGGAACTCAAATTTACACCATCACCGATTACTGTATAATCCATTCGTTTTTTAGAACCAATATTACCAGATACTACCTCCCCTGAACTAATACCAATACCAATTTTAAATTGTGGTCTATCGGGACGAGACTCATTAAATTTTCGGAGACGATGACGCATATCTAAAGCAGTTTTAACCGCCATTAAAGCATGATTTTCTAAAGGTAATGGTGCACCAAAAACAGCCATTAAAGCATCCCCCATAAACTTATCTAAAGTTCCTTCATGGTCAAATACTGCCTCTACCATTGTTTCAAAATATTGATTTAAAAGCTTAACTACTTCAGAAGCTTCTAGGTTTTCTGTAAGAG
>NZ_JAAHGK010001351.1:0-2003 GCF_010672505.1 Okeania sp. SIO2B9
TGGAAGAAAATGAGTTAGACTCCAGTAGTAGACTAACACAAATAAAACTATTTGTAGATATATGGGGATGGTTAACTCTGCACGATAAAAATAAGTCAAAACATCAGGAAGCTGTAAATTTGTATCGGCATTTTACCTCTCAAAATCAGAGATTTTATACAACAGATTATGTTTTAGATGAAACTTTTACCTTGTTTTTAAAGCGACTACATCCTTCTCTTGCAGGTCAGTCTATGAAATTGTTGATAGAGGTGTTTAAGGTAGAAAAATTTAATCTGGTTTGGATTACGGAAGAGCGCTTTTTTAAAGTACAATAATTAAGGATTAAGTTTGTAGATAAACCCCTAATTTCATTTACTGACTTGACTTCAATGCTGGTAATGAAAGAATTTGGTATTGAATATGTTTTAACGGGAGATGCTCATTTTATTCAAGTTGGTATGGGATTTCAAAAGATACCTCAATAATTAATAATTGCTGTTATTAAACTATTGCGCAATAGTAGGGTGCGTTAATGAAATGTACCGCTTGTCCCAAATAAATGTTTCGCTCAGTTACGCTTTCGGTGCGGAATACTGCGCAAACGCTAACATACCCTACTAGGTGTAGGTTGGGTTGAGGAACCGAAACCCAACAGTAGCAAAGTTTTATTGGGTTTCACTGCCGTTCAACCCAACCTACATTTTTAGGCGTGTCAGTCTTGCGCCAACATCTCTTGAATTGTGCCCATAATCTGATCGAGATTTTGACCAAGTTGAGACTCAATCAATTTAAGTAAGCCTGTGCCTCGCTTGAGAATAGTTGGCAGAGCATCTAGGGCATTTTCGGCTAAATCTTTGAGATTACTATTGTTGCGATCTTTAGCTAATTTAGCAATAGCATTCAGGTGCTTTAGGGCTTTAGTTTTATCCCTTTCGCTTAAGCCCGAATCGTTATCTTCAATAACAGTTTGTAATTTTTCGAGTAAATCACCCATTTTGGCATCCTCAGGTTGAGTTGACTCTTTAAGTTGGGTGATTGTTTGAGTGACATTGCCACTAAAGTCACCTCCAGCAACTCCGCTAATGTTGCTATCTTTTATGTCACTCATGGTGAATTGGTTGCTTTTATCAGTGCTATTGTTCATATTTTTAGTCTCCTCCGTGAAATTGTTTTCTTGTGTATTGTTATTACCTTTCTGAAATCCTTTTATTGTGCCTAGGTTGTTAAATGTATCAGACATAAGTAGTTTGTTACTCCTCTAATTTAGCTTATTTTTTTGACTATTATTGTTTCCAAATTGTACACCAAACATGACCCCTGAATTATTAAAACTTATTTGCTGATTCTCAATACCAGCAATTATGCCATCAAGTTTTTTGTAAACATCCTGATCTTCTATACCATATTCCTTCAGTACTACTTTTAGCCGTTGCAAAATAAATGGTAATAACGATTTTAGATAAGTTAATACATCATCTTCATCAAACATATTTTGAAATTGATTATCGTTAAACCTATGTTTTAGTGCTGCCATAAAGCTTTCTCCATCAAGCATAGCTTTTGCTACGGGAAACCAGCTCAAATACAGATAAAGTCCTGGAATAATCATAAACAGAATAGTCATAAAGAAACTGGCTATTAACATAGGATCAGTTATCACAAGAAATATTGTCCCAATATTTGTAATAATCCCTATCAAAAACCACAGACCGAAAAAAAATAGTAGCACTGTATGAAATACAAGGCTCCAAATTTTTAACCTACCAATAAAATAAGAGTCTATTCCAATGTAAAGGTTAGTACCGTTAGTATAAAATCGGCATAAAGTAGAAATTATTGTTTGGCGCGGAGTTTCATGTAGGATTCTAATAACCCATCTTTCACGGTCTGGTTTTGACCGTAACTTTAACCACTCATCTTGATATTCATAAAGAATATGCCTTGTTTTCATTCCTTCTTGACTACCATTAAGATCAGTTAAATATTTCAAATTTATTAGTAAATCCTCGTAAACTTTTTTC
>NZ_JAAHGK010001352.1:0-2002 GCF_010672505.1 Okeania sp. SIO2B9
ACCTCCTCGCTCATTTCCCGCTTGTCCTGTCTCCTGTCTCCTGTCTCCTACCTCTACCAAAAGACTTTACCATGCGCAAACCCTAATTAGAAAGCTCTGTATTTCAGATAAAAATATATCCCTTCTTCCTGTAATGAATCTCCATTTGTCTCTATATCTACAAAAGGTATTCCCCAATCTAATTGAGCCGAAAAACGAGTTCCTACTTGAATTCTTAAACCCACACCTACAGAAGATAAAGTTTCCTCTACTAATTCAACTTCATTACTATTCCAAACAGTACCAAAATCAACAAAAGGAGTTAATTGTAAAGTAGCATCCAAGTCTCGCACCCGCAGAATAGGAAACCGAAACTCACTAGAAATAAACAAACCATTATCACCAAGTAAAGCATCTTGACGATATCCCCTCACACTTAATCCACCTCCCAAGCTAAACTGTTCTTGGGGAAACAAACTTCTAGGTGCTAATTGAATATCTGACCGAATTAAAAAAACTGTATCTGGTGCAAATAAACGTAAATATTGTGCTTGTCCCCGCCAAGAAAAATATCTCCCATCTGGAGCATTACTATTAACAGTAGCATCAAAAGCATTTATTCCTAGAGAAAATTCTGACCGTGCCACAAACACATCATTAGTACTCCTAGAAGTATATTCCTGAAAAAAACGAACTGAAGAAATTCTAATCTCCCCATCATTTGGATCGGGAAAAGGGTCATCGGAAAGAGTAGTTTTTGATTCTTCTACAGAACCCATTAAACCCAGAGCAATTTCTTTACTAAGAGTTTGATAAATAGGTTGGCGAAAACTCATCTCATAAGTACGAGAATTTGTTTCAATATCTAGTTCATTAAAAGGATCTTCAATAATTTCACTACTGGTGCGACGATGACGTAAACTAATAGTCCCATTTTTAGAATTAATGGGGATAGTATAACTAAAGTCATCAAGAGTATCACTACCATCTGTATTGTAATAAGTCGCATTCAGGCGATCGCCAAACCCAGTCAAATTACTATGAGAAAGTTGAACTTGGCGACGAACAGTACCCACACTAGGAGAACGTAAATTATCAGCAGAAAGTTGAGCAAAAAAAGCAGGTGCTTCTTCCACCTCAACCTCTAACCTACTCAAACCAGGACGAGAACCTGCTGTTAAATTAGCAGATAATCTCTCAACTAAAGGGTCAAGCTGAAGTAACTGTAAAGATTGAAATAAATCATCTTGATTTAAAGGTGTTTTAATACCAGATTCAATTCGACTGCGAATATAACCAGAATTAAGTCGTTTTAACCCCGAAATTTCAATTGCTTCAACTATCCCTTCTATCACTTCTATTGTAACTGTACCATCTTGCAAAGTTTGTGGGGGAATAAATGCCCCAGAAGTAACATATCCTCCATCGAAATATAGCTGAGTTACTGCTGTTTGTGCTTCTAGTAATTCGGCAAAAGAAATAGGACGATCTGTAAAAGGTTCAAGAATTTCCGCCAATTCTGTGGAACTAAAAACCGTACTACCAACAACTACAAATTGGGTTACTGTAATTTGACCTGGAATTTGCAGAGGAGGTGACTGGGGAGATAGAGATGGTACTGGTGGAGGTTGGAGCAAATCATCTGGTGGAGGTAATGGTTCTACATCTGGTATGGGTTGAGGGTTAGGGTTAACTGGCCTGGGAGTTGTTTGAGCAGTGGCAGGTTCAGAAGCAGAAAGATAAGACAAAGAAATCAGAATTATTATCCAGACAATCATAACTTTTTTTCGAGGTTGAGGTCCTGCCTAAGCAAATAATAAAATTTGGTCATTGAAATAATAAATTTTTTTTTATAGTGTCCTTTCATGGCTTAGTGTTAAGACCCAACTTGAAGAAGGAGACAGGAGACAGGAGACAGGAGACAGGAGACAGGAGGAAAATTACATGGGGATTCGCTCCCCCAAGTAATGCGTGAACACCCCCGTTGACGGTGGGGTATTAAACCCACAAAGAAAATGATAAA
>NZ_JAAHGK010001353.1:0-2000 GCF_010672505.1 Okeania sp. SIO2B9
CAAGATCGCTTAAGTATAATAAGAATATTTGACTGAAGCGATCTTGAATGAATATCCCAAATTTTTGCTCCGTTTCCACTGTTCCTTATTGAATTTACACCTACGACCTACCATCTAAGAACTTTATTATGACTAATTAAGCGTACATTATATTACAGGTACTTGTGGATAGAGATATTTAAGTTTCATTGAATACTTTACTTTTTTTGTAAAGATTTTATAGATGTAGAAAAAAAATTTATAGTATGTTAGGAAATCCCTAAATTAACTAAACTTGTTATGGCAATTAGAGTATAATATCTAGGCTTAAATAAGTGAACAATTTTAATTGCCTAATTTCAGGCTGAGGTTTTATGGTAAAGTTTATTATTAATAATAGTATATATTTATTGAATTTGCTATGTTTGCTCCTAAACTAACCTTGAATATGGTGGAAGGGTCTATATCTTTTGATTTTAGTCCTGAAGCTGCAAAGAATTTACAAAGTGTGATCATTCAATTAATGCAACAATTAAAAACTGCTGCTGGTAGTCCAGGAAAATTAACTCCACAGAAACCTATGGAATATCAGTATACAGGAGATGTCTTTTTAGAAATATTTTGCAATCCTAATATTTGGCCTAGTCCTTTTGCCGCTAAAGTTTTGATTACTTTACGAGATGAGCGGATTCGGATTACTACTGAAGCTGAACTTACTAGGCTTAATGAGGATATTAGTCAATATTTAGAGCAAGTAGGCTGAAAATGTTCAACTTTAGAAAATATACCAAATATCTAGCAAATAAATAATATTATGTTCCCTTGAATAGTTATGATTGAGATAGTAGAAGAGTAGGTACAATAGTAGAGACTTGGTCTTGAAGTTAGAAGATACATTTTTTCATCAGGCGCTGATCCGCACATGATATAAGTATTTTGTCAAACTTTTGTAGAGACTTTCCATGGAAAGTTCCTGCACTATCTTTTGAAGATATATAGCAGGAAACAGGGAATAGACAACAGCGGTGTGACCCCGCGGGGTGCGACAGACAGTAAGCGGTAGAGGGATGGGGTTAGCGTTAGCGTTTGCGCAGCATGACCATAGGAAAGCTCCTCTGAAAGAGGCAGCAGTTCTGTCAAGAGCGGGTCTCCTTGCCATATCCATGAAACCAAGAGAGGGAATGCGCACTCCTGTGAGGCAAAAGTGGGAAAAGCATTTCCCTCTCTAAGGTTCATCATCAGTATATATCCTAACTAACTCGTTCCTTGCTATACATAATAGACTTGTCGCGAAATAAGAAAAATCTAACTTCATCTTTTGTTCAAATTACCAGAAAATTGGGTTGAAAGCCTCCCCCTAAAAGGGGGACTTTTAAATTGATTTTTCTTTGATAAGTATGTTATCATGTTGTTAGTTTGAAAGTCAGGTTATGAAAGCTAGATTTAAGTATCGTATCTATCCAACACCGGGACAAAAATACCGATTAGCCAAGGTATTTGGTTGTGTCCGTGTAGTTTGGAATGATAGTCTAGCTTGTTGTCAAGAAAAGTATCAATTAGGAGAGAAGAAACCCACTAACTCCGAGCTACAAAAACAGTTGATCACTCAATCGAAAAACACTGAAGACAGAGAGTAGTTATCAGAAGTTTCTGCTATACCATTGCAGCAATCTTTAAATGATTTAAACCAGGCTGATCAAAATTTTTTCAAATCAACTAAAGGTCAACAGAAAGGTAGACCTAACCTATTAGACCTCCTAAATTTAAAAGTAGAAAGTCACGCGCAAACTGCTAGGTTTACACTCATGATGATTTAAAGTTTGTCAACATAAAGTCTATTTAGCTAAGATTGGAAAGCTGAAAATTGTTTGGTCAAGAGATTTACCTGCTGCTCCATCATCAGTAACAGTAATCAAAGATTCCGCTCATAGATATTTCTTGAGTTTTGTAGTAGAAATACAACCAGAAATCTTACCTCAAACTGATAATTCAGTAGGTATAGATTTAGGCATTTCTACCTT
>NZ_JAAHGK010001354.1:0-1999 GCF_010672505.1 Okeania sp. SIO2B9
TCAAAAAAATGAAAAAATCTTATGTTTAGTCAATGGAAAAGGTATAACTCATGATTTTAAACTATTTAAAAATAGTTTAAAATCATGAGTTATACCTTTTCCATTGACTAAACATAAGATTTTTTCATTTTTTTGTTGAATTACTAATCGTGTTTTTAGTGTATGTTATCTTTGTTTTCCACTGTAAAACTGTTTTTGCCGGTTTTTTAGGTCTTTCAATTTTACTTTCCATGAAATCCATCACTACCAGTTCTTCTTCAGCATGAGTTTGCCATAATTCTTTTTTTTCCAGGCAGCCGAAATTGACGAGATTTAATTAAGATATTTTCAATTTTATGAACAATACGACAGACATTAGATTCAGACATTTTCCATTCCAATCCAATATGATAATAAGTTCTATATTTTCTCAAATATTGAAGAGTCATTAAAATTTGGTCTTCAACTATTAATTTTGGCTTTTGTCCTGATTTCTTTTTTTATTTTTCTTGAGTTTTTACAGTACTAACCATTACTCTAAAAGTTTTTTTCTCCTGTCAAACGCTTAAATTCTGTTGATGGTAACTTTTTGGCTTGCCAATATTTCACGATTAAATTAATTTAATTTGCTAAATAATTGTCTTTAATAATTATACAATAAGTTTTCATTGATTTGAAGAAGGAGACAGGAGACAGGAGACAGGAGACAGGAGGAAAATTACATGGGGATTCGCTCCCCCAAGTAATTTTGAACACCGTGTAGACGGTGGGGTATTAAACCCACAAAGAAAATGATAAATCTCCCCTAATACACTTTCCTGATGGTTCCCAGTTATCGGGTTTTTCACCATATTTTGGGAGAACATCATTGTCTAAAAACGATGATTGCTAGGTATAAGACTCCTGATTGTTCTACAAATTGCAACCCATATAAGTTGCAAAGTTACTCGATTCTTTCTTTGAGTCTAGGAGTAGGAATTTGTACAAACTTTTGATTGGTTTTAGTTCCCAATTCAATTGACTCTTTTTGCTCTTTATTCCAACCAAAAACGACTGTAGCAATTTCATGTTTAAGACAATGATTAATCACCAATATTGCTGTTTTGTTAACAGCATCACCTATCTGACGATTACGTTTTTCAGTAATTTTAGCTAAACGTTTAGACCCAAAATCTTGTGGTTTATTTTCTTTTAAAGTAGCTAATATTCAAAGCTTTAAAAGGCAGGTCTTCTCGATTGTTGCGACAAGAGTTTCCTGAATTATCATTTTCTTTGTGGGTTTAATACCCCACCGTCAACGGGGGTGTTCACGCATTACTTGGGGGAGCGTAGACGCGGAGCGGCAGGTCGTTGACTATCCCCATGTAATTTTCCTCCTGTCTCCTGTCTCCTGTCTCCTGTCTCCTTCTTCAAGCAAGCTGCCTAGTTTATGGACTCACAGCTATTTTGATGATACTACTGGAAAAGTCAGGATAGCCGTTGATTTTGGAATACATCAACGACCCTCATCAGGGGGGTTGAAACCGCCTTTCGTTTTTCTACCCCGCGCCTAAATTGACGGCGTTACCAAACTCTCGAACTTCCTCCGTGTTCATCAATCCTATCTAGACTGACTAACTCCTCAAAAAAAACTACTGACTACTTAAAAATGAGGGGATATGTAGCAAAAACTTTATTATCTTTTTTTTGAGTTTAATACTCCGCTGTCTACACGGTGTTTACAATTGGTTGGGGTTTGAGTACCCATCTATTTTTTCTTCCTTCCTCCTTCTTCAATAGCTAATCTAAAAAATAAAAGCCCCTTGGTCAACATTGACAAAGGGACAAATAACTATCAGGGTGCATCTACTAAACGTAGTATAACACCCGCAAGGGGTAAACCCCACTACTTGAGTAATTAAAAAAAAATATCATAAATTAAACAAAGCATAAGTTTCATTAAACTCAGCACCCACATACATAAAAAAAAAGCCCCTTTGTCAACATTGGCAAAGGGACAGATAACTATCAGGGTGCATCT
>NZ_JAAHGK010001355.1:0-1996 GCF_010672505.1 Okeania sp. SIO2B9
TGATTTTCTGCATAAATTATCCACTGAAATAATTCGTGAAAACCAAACAATTATTCTGGAAGATTTAAACGTTTCAGGTATGATGAAAAATCGGAAATTGTCCAGAGCTATTAGTGATTTAGGCTGGAGACAATTTCGTACATTATTAGTAGGACATACCTCTATTCCCTGTTCTCTCACAGGAGTGCGCATTCTCTCTGTTACTTGGCATTCTCATGGGGAGGAAACTATTCCCTACGGGACGCTTGCGCGTTTTCCTACCGAGTACTGCGCAAACATCTTGCGGAGCAAAACGCCGGGTTCCGAGCACTTGTGTCTGTCGCCGACGTGGGGTCGCACCGCTGTTCCATTATAGAACCCATTTGGGTTCTATTTAAAAATATAGGGGGAGTGTGGGTAGATGGTGAATCTGGAGGCAAATTTACACCTTTTCCCCTTATTCTATTTCTCGAACTCCTGAGTTCTGACTCCTGACTCCTGTGCCAAAAACCCGTACCGCTTGCAAAGATATCAAATGGCTTCTATATGAAATTGGGGCGTTGGTGATTTGAGGTATGATATCATGTCCGGATGAGAGGGCGTTCAAAAAACTTTCTCCTTATACTCCTGTTTCTTCTTCTTTCTTCCCTCCTGACTCAGTTCTCATGAGTACCCCTCCTGGGAGGGGGAGGGGCGAGGGGTGGGTTGACTCCTAAGTAATTAAGATTAATATCATACACGCTATTCAGCAACGCCGAAAATTGGTATTAAGCCATCACCATTCCCCCATCCACATTAAATACTTGACCTGTAATATAATTAGCAGCACTATCAGCAGCTAAAAATTTAATCATACCCGCTACTTCTTCTGGTGTACCATAACGACCGAGAGGAATAAATTTGATAATTTCCTCAGAATTTTTCAAGTCCTTAGTCATATCAGTCGTTATAAACCCAGGGGCAACAGCGTTTGCTGTAATGCCACGATTAGCAAGTTCTTTTGCTACACTTTTAGTAAAGCCAATAACCCCTGCTTTAGCTGCACTATAATTAGCTTGACCAGGATTACCCATTTGCCCAGTTACAGAAGCAATATTAATAATACGACCACTCTTTTGTTTGAGCATAATTTTGCTAACGGCGCGGGTACAGAGAAAAACCCCCGTCAAATTTAGGTCTATTACTGACTGCCAGTCATTGGGTTTCATCCGCAAAAGCAAAGTATCGCGAGTAATACCAGCATTATTTACCAAAATATCAATGCGACTCCATTTTTCCATCACTTCTTTGACGAGGGTATCAACCTCTTCAGCTTTAGAAACATCTGCTTGAAGTGCCATCCCATTGCCACCCGCAGCAACTATTTCTGCCACTACTTCCACAGCCGCTCCACTAGAGTTAGCATAGTTAACAACTACATTTGCCCCTTCCATTGCTAATGCTAAAGCTGCTGCTCGACCAATTCCTCTAGATGCACCTGTGATTATTGCTACTTGTCCCTTCAAACGCTGTAATGTTTCGGGTAATGCCTCCATAATGAAATCCTTTGCTATATGATTTAAACTAATTTATCAAAATAATTGGGTTTAAAACCCCGCCTTGATTGGCGAAATGTTTTTGGAGGGTTGCTCAAATCCCCGTTACAAAAACAACTTCTGACTTCTGACTTCTGACTTCTGACTTCTAACTTCATTGACTTAGGGGATTATGGCTTGTTGAGTTAAGCTAATAGATAGAATAGATAAGTATATATATTTTCTCAAGATGGCAGTTAAAAAGCAGTTTGATAGTTTTGATGAATTACTTGCTAGTTCAAAAATACCTGTTCTAGTGGATTTTTATGCAACTTGGTGTGGCCCTTGTCAAATAATGGCCCCTATTCTGGAACAGGTCAATCAAAAGATGAAAGATCGACTGCGGATAGTTAAAATTGATACAGATAAATATCCTCAGTTGGCATCAAAGTATGGTATTCAAGGTTTGCCGACTTTGGTTTTGTTTAAAAATGGTCAGCCAG
>NZ_JAAHGK010001356.1:0-1996 GCF_010672505.1 Okeania sp. SIO2B9
TTTTTGCAACGCCTAATAATCAAACAAACTTACTCCCTTTAGGCCAACCATACAATTGTAATCTGTAGAAAAAGTTGGGGAATAAAGCAAACAAATACTTAAAAATCTTAAATCCCAAAGGTTCATCATAAGTTCCCACCCATTCCTTACTATTCTCAATCCAATTCACAATTTTCTCAGCCACCTTATCCCCAGAGGGAGCAGAATTAACTCGATTAGCTCGAATCTTATAAGCTTTATCATTCAAACGATTCACTGGTGCCCAAGCAAACTTACCAGAAATAGCACCAGGGCGATACAACCGCAGGCGAATCATATTTTTACTGGAATGATAAACAATTGGCCCAACACCAGACCAGTAATAATGCAAGGCAATTTTGCCAGAATGATAAACAGGTCCGAAACAAGAAGGACTTCCATCAGCAATTGACCCAATAGCAATCACATCCAAAGGTCTACTCCGGGGTAACTTAGCTGCTTCAGCACCTACAACCGCAGGCCAAGTATAATTCACCCGATTCATCGACTCTACCAACTCAACTATGGGAATTCCACCCTCTCCTACTTCCGTCTCAATTTGACCAGCATTCAAAATCACCACATCCGGGTCATACTCAAATAGTTTTCTGGCATCCTCAATAGTTTTCTGGGGAGAAACAAACAACTCATCAAAAAAATCTCCCTCTAAACTAGGTTGACGAGTCACACCAACAACCCGCCATCCCCGTGACTTATAAACTTTACCCATCGCACTACCCAAAGTGCCTGAAATTCCAGTAATTACAACAGTTTTCATTTAATTTGATCGTTAACTTGAGGACTTGCGCTCTCCGGTAACGGAATGTCGGGATGTTTCGTAGCATTCCGTAGGAAAACTAAAACCAGTAGATTATACAAAAAATATGTTAAAATATCAATATTTAGGGTTTGCTGAAAAAGTCTTTTAGTAGGGGTAGGAGACAGGAGGAACGGGGAATGAGCGAAGAGGTAGGAGCGGGCGTTTTGTAAGAATGATTTTTCTGCCACCATCATCCCAAAATACTAGCTTTTTGAGCTTTTTCCGCTGAAAAGCTGGCACTTTTTTAGACAAAAAAATGCTAAAACCTTTATCTGTCAATACTTTTAGATTTAATCAGCAAGCCCTATTTAGACATCTTTTATTTTTGATGGTTTGGGTACGTTACGCGATCGCGCTTCAACATCCTATTTTTCTCTATTATTGAGAACTACTAAGGGTCTCCAGGTTTTTTTATTCTGAAAAAGTGCAAGATTTGTAGATCTTTGTCGTCTCAAAATGCTAGTACCTTTCCCCTCCCCTGAGTATCAGACTTTTTCAGCAAACCCTAATAATAATTAATTATTAATTATTAATTATTAATTGTTTTTCAAAGCCAACCAGCAAACTCCGTAGTAAAGCGATCGCCCAAAATAGCATCTCGAATCCGCTGAGTAAAGCGAATTAATTCTGTGACATTATGAAGAGACAATAGAGTATAACCTAAAGACTCCTTCGCTCTTACCAAATGAGCTAGATAAGCTCGACTAAAATTTTGACAACAATAACAAGGGCAAGATTCATCAAGAGGGGTATAGTCTTCTCGAAACTTAGCATTTTTCAAATTCCACCTCTCCCCTCTAACCAAAGCCACCCCATGTCGTCCTAAACGAGTCGGAATTACACAATCAAATAAATCTATGCCAGAAGCGATCGCTCTTACCATTTCTCGATAAGTGCCAACTCCCATCAAATAACGAGGTTTATCTTCTGGTAATAAAGGAGCTGTTACTTTAACTATATCATCTATTAGCTCACCAGGCTCTCCCACACTCACTCCACCAATAGCATAACCCGGTAAATCCAAATCTACCAACTGCCTTGCTGCTACAGAACGCAGATCGGGATAAACACCACCTTGAACAATACCAAACAAAGCCTGATCCTGACGCTGATGAGCCTCAACACAACGCTTCAACCATCGATAAGTACGATTTGTTA
>NZ_JAAHGK010001357.1:0-1992 GCF_010672505.1 Okeania sp. SIO2B9
TCCCGCCAAGGAATGCGCACTAAAATCGGTACGAGGTATCGCCAAAAGATGCACCTATTAGGACATCAAGATAGGAAACAGGAAACAAAGATCAGAATTTTAGACAAAGAGTCTATTTTTGGATTTTTGACAAATCATCTAGACTTGCTATATCTAAGAAAATTATTAACACTTCTAATAGTAGTCGTTTTAACTTCCGGTTTGGTCAGTTGTAGCGATCGCTTCTCTGAGCGACCTCAACTTAGGGAGGAAAAACCTGCAACAACTTCTAGCTCTAAAATATTGGAAGTTTCGCCACCAGAAATAATTCAACAACTGCGTCAAGCAATCGACATCTACAAACCACAAGTTACAATACAAAGTCCTCAACCAGACCAAATATTTGAAGACAATACTATTACAGTGCAACTCCAGGTGAAAGACCTACCTATATTTAAGTCAGAATTAGACTTAGGACCTTATCTGGAAGTAATTTTAGACAACAAACCTTATAAAAAAATCTATGACCTAAATCAATCCCTGATTTTATCAGACTTAGAACCTGGTACTCATACTATCAGAGTTTTTGCTTGTAGTCCGTGGGATGAAAGTTTTAAGAATGAAGGTGCTTATGCTCAAACAACTTTTCACATTTTCACTAAAACTACGAATAATAATCCTGCTCCAAATTTACCACTATTAACTTACAATAGTCCCTTGGGTGACTATGGTGCGGAACCCATCTTGCTTGACTATTATCTTACCAATGCACCATCGCACTTAGTCGCACAGGAAGATCCTGAAGATGAAATAGTTGATTGGCGTATTCGTGTTACGGTTAATGGAAGCAGTTTTATTGCCGATCAATGGCAGTCAATATATTTACAAGGGTTTCATCCAGGAAAGAATTGGATCGAGTTAGAATATATTGATGATGAGGGTAATGCACTCAATGAGATTTATAATAGCACTATTCACTTGATTACCTACGAACCAGGTGGACAAGATACTCTCAGCAAAATCATTGCTGGAGAAATTTCACTTAAGGAAGCATATAGTATAGTTGACCCAGAATACATTTATGAGGAAACTCAAGCAGAAGTAACTCCAGAATTAGAAATAGAGGATATTCCTACTACTGAATCAGAAGAAATAGAAGCAGAGGAAACATTAACTGCACCGGAAATAGAGGAAACTTCTACTACTGAATCAGAAGAAATAGAAGTAGAGGAAACATTAATTGCACCGGAAATAGAGGAAACTTCTACTACTGAATCAGAAATAGAGGAAATTCCTGCTACTGAATCAGAAGAAATAGAAGTAGAGGAAACATTAATTGCACCGGAAATAGAGGAAACTTCTACTACTGAATCAGAAATAGAGGAAATTCCTGCTACTGAATCAGAAGAAATAGAAGTAGAGGAAACATTAATTGCACCGGAAATAGAGGAAACTTCTACTACTGAATCAGAAATAGAGGAAATTCCTGCTACTGAATCAGAAATTGAGGAAACATTAATTGCACCAGAAATAGAGGAAGTTCCTGCTACTGAGTCAGAAATAGAGGAAACATTAATTACACCAGAAATAGAGGAAGTTTCTACTACTGAATCAGAAATTGAGGAAACATTAATTACACCAGAAATAGAGGAAGTTTCTACTACTGAATCAGAAATTGAGGAAACTTTTACTGAAGAACCAACCTCAAAAATAGAAACTACCGACGAAGCAAAGGAACTACCAACAACAAAAGAAAAAATAGGTGAATTTGTGAATCGTGTTAGAGATATATTTAAAGGTATTAGGAATAAAGTTACCGAAAAACAGAAATCAGCAACTCTAGACACAATAGAAAAACCAAATGTAGAAGAAAATTTCAATCCATCAGAAAAATCTGAAGTTGAAGATTCACTTCAGGAAAATGAGTTTCCTAGTCTACCAGAAATAGTAGAGGAAGTACCAACACCAGAATCAAGAGTATTTTCAGATTCAATTTATTCAGTAATTTATTGA
>NZ_JAAHGK010001358.1:0-1992 GCF_010672505.1 Okeania sp. SIO2B9
TTTGGTGTGTTAGCGCCCTTTCCTTGGACTACATCATTGCCGGAGTATAAATTGTTTTGAGAATCCCACTAAACATTAAAATATTAGAGTTGTGAGGAAATAAAAACTAAAACTGCTCAAAAGCTTACTGTATAAGCCTTTCAATTTAGGTAAATAAACAAAGACTAAAACCTTTAACATATAAGAGTTTTAGCTACTCTTTGAGCTTATTTTGCAACAAGTTTATTAATTAGTGGTAGGTCAGTTCATCTATATAACTACGCAAATAGGGCGCGGACATCTATGAAAATGCAAAATGCTCAAAGTTAGTGAGGGATTATTTGTGACTTCTGACTTCTGACTTCTGACTTCTGATTTAAGGCCATCTTTGTGATTGATCGCTAGTTGTGAAATATAATGAAAATCTATAGAAATAATTAAAAAGCGTTTCGGTCCAGAATGCTCCGCAAACAGTCGATTGGCCTTTAGTAGTCAGCTTTGCGCTAAGGGGGTTTAAACCCAAACTTTTAGCTGGCTAAAAGCTGAGTGCTGTTTGCAAAGCATTCCGGTACGGAAAATGCTGATAGCTAGTTAACGATTGATTTAGCCTAATTTCCAGAGGACTTTTTCCATGGCTTTGAATTTTAGATTTGCTATTGCTAGTGATTTACATATTGCAGTTCCTAATACTATTGCGGAACAAGCGCATCGTTTTCATTTAGTAGAAGTGAGTATTCCTGCTTTTGAAGTAGTATTAGAAAATTTAAGTAAGCTAGATATTGATTTTTTACTATTACCTGGAGACTTAACTCAAGATGGTGAATTGGAAAATCATACCTGGTTAAGTAAAAAATTAGCTACACTTCCCTATCCAGTTTATGTAGTGCCTGGTAATCATGATGTACCGACAAAATTTACCAATGACTATTCTATTGGTTTGGCAGATTTTCCTACTTATTATCACCATTGTGGATTTGATTACGAGGAACGATTATATTACACTAAACAAATTTTGCCTGGAGTACGAATAATTGGGCTTAATTCTAATCAGTTTGATAGTTCTGGCAAACAAGAATATACAGGTGGTTTAGAAGCAGAACAATTAGATTGGCTAAAACAGGTTTTAACTACTACAAAAGAGGAGTTAGTGATGGTGATGTTACATCATAATGTGATTGAACATTTACCAGATCAATCTCATAATTCCCTTGGTCGTCGTTATATGTTAGAAAATAGGTTAGCATTGTTAGATATTCTTCAATCTGCTGGAGTTAAGCTGATATTTACTGGTCATCTTCATGTTCAGGATATTGCTGAATATCAAGGAATTTATGAAATTACAACTGGTTCTTTAGTTACTTATCCTCATCCTTATCGTATCATTAATTTTACTACGGACTCTAGTGGTCAACAGTCTTTAAAAATTGAAAGTCATCGAGTTAATTCTTTGCCTAATTTTCCCAATCTTAGCGATATTTCTAGAAACTGGCTTGGCGATCGCTCTTTCCGTTTTATGTTTAAACTTTTGACTAATCCTCCTGTAAATTTATCACCAGAAATAGCAGAAAAACTTGCCCCTAGTCTACGTTATTTTTGGGCAGATATTGCAGGTGGTGATGCTGTATTTAACTTCCCTGAATTTCCACCTCATGCTAGACAATATTTTGAAAGTTTTAGCACCACTAATAGTATTGATAATAATGCTACGTTACTGTTGCAATAATCCGCTCTCCTTAAAAAAATCATAACTTTATCTTTATAAATCATTAAAGGTAGTCAAGTTAAAAGTTACTATTTTTGGCTTTTGACTTTTGACTAATTATTTTTTTCTTTTGGTATTATACCAATTCCCATGCATTAATGCGATACTTCCGATGAACTTCAGTTATTAAGTAATAATAATCGTTTAGTAATGTTTATAACGATTATCGGCATTAAACCAAGATATCTTATCTCTTTTCACCCTACTCCCTACTCCTTTTTCCCCTCCACGGTCGGGGTTAGGGGTGGGTC
>NZ_JAAHGK010001359.1:0-1991 GCF_010672505.1 Okeania sp. SIO2B9
GGAATTTTTGCTCTTTTACCTAGATTACCTGGTTATCAAGTACGAACTTTTCCTGTTAGTGCGCCGATTAATTTTGATGTAGAAAATTTTGATGGGCGAACTATTACAAACCCTGGTTATATTAGTCAAGGTAGGGGAGATGGAGATGGTTCTGGTGGAGGAAGTGGAACTAATCAAGAATCAGGTCCAGGAACTTTAGATAGTACTTATTATTATGGATTTAATACTAAAATTAATCAAAATTTGCGTGGGCAATTAGAGCCTCAAGTTGTGATGCGGGTGAGGTCGCAAGCTGAAGGTTTTTGGCGAGTTTTGGCTTTCGATAAATATACGGGTGAAGGTTGGGAAATTTCTCGGAATGATAATTCTTTTACTTTAAATCGCCCTCGTTGGTCTTATCAATTTTATGTTAATTGGCCGAGAAATAGATATGACAATGAAACTAGAGAAGTAATTCAAAGCTACACAATTGTTTCTCAGTTGCCGAATTTAATTCCCGCTTTATATCAAGCAAAAGAAGTATATTTTCCTACTGAAAAAATAGCGATTGACCCTGATGGTAATTTGCGTTCTCCTCTCGAACTTAGGGAAGGTTTAACGTATACAGTCATTTCTGATGTTCCTTATCGAAACCAAGATATTTTGAGTAAGGCAGGTGAAAATTACCCAGAAAGTATTAGTAAATATTATTTACAAATTCCTCCAGAAATTGCGGAAAAAGTAAGACAAAAAACAGCAGAAATTTTAGCTAGTAAAAATAAAGTTGCTAAAGAAAGCAAACCTATTACTTCCCCTTACCAAAAAGCACTTTTTTTAGCCCAATATCTGAAACAAAATCCTAATTATAAACTACAAAAAGAACCTCCATTTTTTGTTGAAGGTGAAGATTTAGTATCGGCTTTTTTATTTGGTTATCAAAATAGCCCGGAAGGGGAGAAAATTATCGGTGGTTATGGCGACCACTTTTCTACTGTCTTGACAATGATGTTACGTTCTATTGGAATTCCGGCAAGATTAGTAGCGGGTTATTCTGCTGGGGAATTTAATCCTTTTACTGGTTTATATGTGGTTAAAAATACAGATGCCTATATGATGACGGAGGTATATTTTCCTGGGTATGGATGGTTTGCTTTTAACCCTATTCCGGGAATGCCTTTAACTCCTCCTTCTATTGAAAAGAATCAAACTTTTAGTGCATTAATGACTTTTTGGCAGTGGGTAGCTGGTTGGTTACCTTCTCCTGTAACTGGTTTTTTAGAGAGATTTATTGGTGGAATATTCCGTTGGGTATTGGGAATTATTAGTTGGTTTTTTGCTCTCTTTTCTCAAGGTTGGCAAGGCATATTTACTGGTTTAATTTTCGTTACTGCTTTAGCTTTCTTGGGTTGGTTATTGTATATATTTTGGCGAGGATGGCGTTATGGTCGGTGGTTAGCTAAGTTATCTCCAGTGGAGAGTATATATCAACAAATGTTGAGTTTGATGGCGAGTAAGGGATTAGTTAAACATCATTTTCAGACACCTTTTGAATATACTCAAGCTATTAAGGAATATCATTCTATAAATGAAGTAGAAATAATTGAAGAAATTTCTCAAGCTTATGTGGGATGGCGTTATGGTAGTAAAGAAGTTAATTTAACTAGATTAAAAAATTTACTCCGAAGTTTAAAGCGAAGTATTAGGCGTAGGTTAAATTAAAGGAATAAGAAGAGGGTGATTACTAAAAAACTACGCTCGCTCATGTATATAGGAAGGAATGAGCAGGTTAAGACTTACAGCAGTTTTTATTTGGGTAGACCACAGTAGGGACTTTCCATGGAAGGTCTCTACAAGGTTTTGCTTGTGAATAAGAATCTCCCCATCTCCCTATCAATTTTTCTCTAGTGATCATAAATTGACCCTGGGGAATAGGGTGAATGCCTTCTGTCTTCTTCAATGTATCGACCCTATTATTTTTTTTCATTGACATTATTTATTTGATAAATGCCTAA
>NZ_JAAHGK010000136.1:0-8929 GCF_010672505.1 Okeania sp. SIO2B9
CCCTTAAAAGGCTAGCCATTACCAAATAATTAATAATTAAATAGGGCTTACCGATCAAATATAAAAGTATTTATATATAAAGGTTTGAGTATTTTTAGGCTCGAATTGCAGTGCCTCTGTTTCAGTTGAAAACGCTCAAAAAGCTAGTATTTTAGGCGTATAGTTGGGCAGAAAAATCATTCTTACAATTCTTACTCCTACCTCCTCGCTCCCCACCCATTTCTCCGTCTCCCCCTCCTGGGAGGGGTTAGGGGTGGGTTGTCTCCTGTCTCCTGTCTCCTACCTCAGCAAAAAGACTTTATTCAGCTTTCTGTGGTTTTTTTACCCTCAAAAAATACTCCTGCTGCTAAAATTTCTCTACCCTTTTCTCCTAATACAATATCTAAATTATCACCTTCTTGTACTAAAAAAGCGTGCCAATCTTCTAAACGTTCTTGCCATTCTTGTTGTTGAATATAAGGCCAGACAGTTTGAATAAACATCATCATACTATAGGATGGATAATGATGGGGAAAAATACCACTATTGATTTCTTCAAAGTCTGACAAAATTTTCCGTAAACCATGAATTGTCATATTAAAATAATGGCTGGGGTCAGCGTGAAGTGGTTGTAAAAATGCAGTATCAATAAATATTAAACCTCCTGGTTTTAAGATGCGATAAAGTTCTTTTGCGGTAAAAAATGGATTAGGTAAATGTTCAAAAACTGCATGACTAATTATGCCATCAAAGCAGTTATCTGAAAATGGTAATTTTAATGTTGAGCAGACGACATCTGTATATTGATATTGCTGCACATCTAAGTAACAAATATTTGGCTTTAGATATTCTTTTTGAGTGTTACCTGCGCCAAAATCTAAAACTATTCCATTTTCTCCAATTTTATTTAATACTGTTAAAATTCCTTCTGAGTAAGGATGGGTAGTTTCTGTTTCTGTGAGTTTAATAAATGGTAAATCTCCTGGTTGCAAAATATGAGGAGTATTGCTTCTTATCCATATAGGGCAATTTTTTTTATTACATGGTGTAGCTATATTTCCACATTGGGGACAAATTAATAGTTTTTGTAGGTTGAAAATTTTCTGTCGTTGAGGTTGGTTAGGGATATTTCCAATAATTTTAAATTGATTTTGAAATAATAATATTTTTTCTCTTCCATCGGCAAATATTTCTATTTTTATATCTGTCTCTGGTTTAATATTTTTTGGCAGTAAAAGCTCTCCCCCAAAACCACTATGACTAGCATATTTTTTTTCTGGAAAAGCAGCAGCTACATCTGGTCGATATCCACCATGTAAAAGGGAGGCATAAGGTTTTCCATTTAGATAAATACTTAGTTGAATATTGAAATTATTTTCAGAAATGTACCAACCAGAAAATTTAGTTAAGTAATGTATTTCTGTGCTTTTAGGAAAATCTAGATTAAACATTATTTATTTTCATAATTTGCCAGTTTTAAGACCAATTTTTCATACTTTAACTACAAATTTTGACTTAAAAATTACCAAATAATAAAGATTTAAAGGCTCTCCTTTAAAGTAGAAAAGCGGTCAAGGGATGGCTAGATATCCCCCCCATATCCAATCGATCAAGAGAAAATAAAAAATTTTTCTTTTAGTCAATTTTCTTCTTTTCAAGGAAAGGTAATTGTTAATTATTAATTTTAGAATGCTTTGTTTTCTCTATCATTGGTTTCTCAAGTTTTGAACTTCTTCTAAACTTAAACCTGTATTTTGACTAACACTTTTTGCATCTAAAAATTCTAGTAATCGTTTGGCAATTTCGATTTTAGCTTCTCGATTACCTTGCTCAATTCCTTGTTTTATGGCTCTTTTTATAGCATTTTTTTTGTCGGCGATATAAGTTTCCCGTGCCTCTAAATTTTCAAATTATTCTCTAGTCAAACCAGCTTGATTAGCAACTTCAAATGCTTTATGAATTTCTGGAACTTCCCTCATTTTTTCTGGCACAGAATCTAAACTATTCGCACTTTTGAGAAAATACAGCCATTTATCAGTAATTGTTGTTAATTATGAGATTTATTTAGTAAATTTGGGCAATTCCACAAAGACTAATTCAATGTCATAAATAGGATAGTCTATTCAATAATCTTTTTCCTTGAGCAAAAAGCGAGAAATAATTTTATCTAATCCAGAAAACATTTCAAAATCTGTAATAGTTAAGCCAATAACATAATTTAGCAAAGTGTAATCTTCTCCTGAATCTAACTGAGTAGGATAAGCTTTAGCTACATTATATAAAATCCGCTTTTCAAATCCTTCTAAGTTCAAAACTTACATTTCAATAATTACAGTTTTTTCACCAGTAATTTTGGCTTTAACATCTAAATAAGTATCTTTTAAACCTCGAATTTTAGGTACGAGATAGGGGTTGAGGATTTGTAGGTCTTTGATAGTAGGATTACTGTCATAGAGGATGCTGTTTAGGAAACTAATTAAAATGTCTTTACTTTGTTCGGAACCAAATATTTTCTTGAAGGCAAAATCTGTTTTGGGATTAATAAAAATCATTGGTTTGACCTCTTGAGGGAGTAGAGGAGTAGGGGAGTAAGGGAGTAGGGGAGTAGGGGAGTAGGGGAGTAGGGGAGTAGGGGAGTAAAATTAAGCTTTAAATACCCTTATTTTTCTAGAAAACAAGAGTCTAAAAAAGTGTTTAATGACTCCATAACCAAAGTCAAGAGTAACACAAAATTGGAAATTATTAGTAACATTAAACCCACTAATTAATCCGTACATCTGTGCCATAATCCCTGTGTGCTAATTTATCTAAAGAAAAGTATGCTTCTCTGAATATTTGACCATAAGTTTCTGTCATTTCAGCAAAAGTATTTAATGACTCCAGTACATATTTAGAATTATCTGCGAGTCGATGACGCAATGCTTCATCTATCAATAAAGATGTCAAAACATTTGCTAATTCTTCTGGGTTATCGGGAGTATAGAATAAACCATTAATATTTGGTTTTACTTGTTCAACTATGCCAAATACTGGAGTAGTAATTATGGGTAAATTATAAGCCATTGCTTCTAATATGACTCTTGGGAAACTCTCGACCCGAGAAGTACAAACAAATATATCTGCTGCTTGATAATATTTGGCTGTTTCTGGAGTTTCTTTGACTATTTCTACTCGCTGTTGAATTTCTTCTGGTAATTCAGTCAAAAGTTCGTGTAATTTTAAACTGTAAAGATTTGGGCGATCGCCTACTATAAAACATTTGATTTTTTTACTTTCTGTTTCAGGGATAAATGATAAAGCTTTTACTAAATCTTGTTGACCTTTCCTTTCACAAACAGTACCTAATAATAGAATGACAATTTCATCACTTTTTACTTCTAAAGCTGACCTTGCTGATTGTTTTGACCATTTATGAACTGCGGATTTTAATAATTTTAAATCTAAGCCATTATGTACAACAGTAAAATTGTGATGACTATTCAAAGGTAAGTATCTATTTCGAGTAGCATCTGCCACAAAAATTACTCGATAAGGATAGCGGAAACATTCTAATGCTCTAGCAGCTATATCTGTGCCAAACCGATTAAAATAAGTTTGCCAAGGCTCACTTTCATGTACATTCCAAACACTAGGAATATTTAACATCTGAGCCACATCTACCATGAAAAAATTTTCTAAAGTATTGACATACATAACATCAATATTTAGTGCTTTTATTTCTTTAGCAAAACTAGCTAAAGCTTCATCATAAATATCTCTTTGATAAATATGTTCTAGTGGATTATCCCGAACAACTACCTGAATATTATGTTGTTCATAAATTTCTCTCAATTCTCCATCATTGACAGAAAAAATTATTGGTTCAACAATTCCATCATCTGCCAATTTTAGGGCAATTTCTAATTGATGAAGTGGTGCACCAGTTAAATCTAAGGAATTACTACACATCAATAATTTAATTCTGGGAAAAATGTCTTTCATTTCAGCGAGTAAATTTTCCTCAGTATAATTAACCAGTTCGTTTATTGGTGTTTTATTTTGAGAATTTGCCTCTAGTTTCGGATTATTTATTGGTGATTTTTGCTGAGACTCATCTACTTTTGCCTGACTATTTATTTCTAGTTCATTTTGAGAATTTGCCTCTAGTTTCGGATTATTTATTGGTGATTTTTGCTGAGACTCATCTACTTTTGCCTGACTATTTATTTCTAGTTCATTTTGAGAATTTGCCTCTAGTCCCAGATTATTTATTTGTGATTCTTTCTGAGGATTGTTATATTCTGACTCCTGACTCCTGACTCCTGACTCCTGAATAAAATATCGCCTTGGTTGAATTTCAAATAACTCACTTTCGAGAGAAAAATGAGGACTATAAAACCTATCTACCATCTGAGAATATTTCTGACGATAATTTGCTTCTTCCTGAGGATTATCAGAATAACCGCGACTTGTTCCTTCCTTATGAATTAATTCAGCATCAGGACAATAAACTGAACGATAACCATTTTCCAAAAGTCGATAACCATAGTCAGCATCATTATAAGCAACGGCAAAATTTGACTCATCAAAACCACCCAAATCTAAAAATAATTGCCGGGAAGTTAACATACAAGCAGCAGTTACCGCCGAATAATTTCTTGACACAAAAGCTTGAGAAAGATAACCCCTATTTTCACTATGTAATAATTTAAAAGCATGACCTGCTAAACCATGATGTAAACCATGAATTACTCCTGCGTGTTGAATCCTTTTATCGGGATATATTAATTTGGCACCCACTGCTCCAACACCAGGGAATTGTGCATAACCAATCATTTGACTTAACCACTGAGGAGAAATAACCTCCGTATCGTTATTTAAAAATAGAATATATTCACTACCAACCTGTTCTACAGCACGATTATTAATCGCAGCAAAATTAAACTTACCCCCACTGTTAGGAATAGAAATAACCGATATATTTGCCGACCCAGAAAACGAACTTTTCAGATTTGCCAAATATTCTAAAGTCTCAGACTCATCACTTTCATTATCAATCACAAATATTTGATAATTCTGATAAGTTGTCTTTTTCAAAGACTCAATACAAGACTTCAATAATTTGACTTGATTTTTAGTCGGAATAATAATACTTACCGACTTACCTTCGTCCGGAAAAGTAGCTTTAAAAATTCCCAAATTTTCTCGCACTGCCCAATCTGGTTGATAAATATCTCCCTTCACACCACGACGTTTTAAACTTTCTTGAACCGCTCTTTCACCTGCTAGAAAACTTTTCGGTTTTTCCCCACCAGAAATAGCAGTCGAACCAGGAGAAGTTCGCCAATGATATAACACCAAAGGTAAATGCCCAACTTCGCAAGAAATTTCCGTTGCTCTTAAAGCAAAATCATAATCTTGAGAACCTTCAAAACCAATTCTTAAACCTCCAACTCTCTCAAAAATTTCTTTTCTAACTACGCACAAATGACCCATATACATATAAGAAAGTAACAGCTCTGGAGAATATTCCGGTTTAAATTGAGGGTCGAATCTTTTGCCTTCTGTATTTATTTTGTCGTCGTCCGAATAGAGAAAATCTGTTTCTGGATTTTGACTTAAATATAAAGCCACTTCTCCCAAAGCATCAGGAGTAAGTTCATCATCATTATCTAGGAAGAGAATAAAATCTCCCGTAGCAAGTTCAGCAGCAGAATTCGTCGCAGCACTAATATTTCCATTTTCAGAACGGAATATTAATTTAATCCGAGCATCTTTCTCAGCCATTTCTGTCAGAAATTCCCGAATATCTGGATTACTACTACAATCATCCGCTATACAAAATTCCCAATTTTGGTACACTTGGTTTAGTACACTGGCTATTGCTTTGTCTAAAAATTCCAAAGGTGGGTTATAAACTGGCATGACCACAGAAATTTTAGGTAAAGTTACCTGGCAACCCTCTAACCGAGAAATTAAATATTGAAGGGAGCGATCGCCCCAGTTATTTACGGCCAACCAAGCGTCATAAACATCCATAGTTTCTGACACCATAAATCCGGGAGGCGCGAATAATTCTCCTTCTTGCCATTGTTGTTGTCGATATATCTGTAATATTTGTCTGGCAATACCAGGTAATTCTGAAGGTAGAGGGATGATGCGACCCAACCTTTGCTTCCTTTCCGCAGTCCGTTTCCCAATAGCTTTAGCAAATTTGGATAACTTCTCGAATTTATCTTTAACTTTTTCCCAGAAACTATAACGTCTTAGTTTTAAAAATTCTGAGCAAGGGAAACCAACTATTTCCCCATTTTCTAAATGTGCTTCTAAACTAACTTGCCATTTTCCGACTGGAAGTTCCACCGTTGCCTCAAACCCACTATCCGAACTTCCCACCAAATCAGGGAAAACTGCTCCCACATCTTTTCGATGCAAACCATAAGCACAGTCTACGGAAATATCCCCACATTTGAGAACTAATTTTGTGATTTTCTGCTCTGGGTGGCAACACCAACCGGCAAATAAAATTACCCCCTCCCCTTGTTGCCAGTCTGTAGGTGCATCAAAATTTGCTTCGACTGTAGATACTGATATTGGATAGGAGGCAAATTTATGCCACTTTCCTTTTTTATCCTGTGCTTCGAGAATTAATTGATAATTTCCTGGGGAGAGTTGTATATATACTTGGAAACCAGAGTTTTCCGAAGCAGGAATGTCTGGATATTCTTGGGCAACATCTGGTCGCGAGATACCATAGTTACCAGGAAAAATTTCGCCTCCCACTTTGGCACGAATAGTTTGGATGTTAAGACTACCGCTATGGAAACACCAACCTACTATTTGTATCTGGGAGTTAGAAATTTTCCAGTTAGTAGGGGAGTCGATGGAGAAAAATAAGTGCTGTGATAGCTTGCTTAATTTCCCTTTCAGACCAAACCACTTTTCCCGCAGTTTCCAAAACTTGGAAGATTTCATGGCAGACATTTCCACCCTAAGTGTTTCAGTTTCTAGATGTTGGACGTTTAATTCAGCTTGAATTTGCTCTAGTTGAGTTTGAGTTTGCCCTAATTCTGTTTCTAAAAGTTGAATTTTATCCTGAGATTGGACTAATTTTACTTGAGTACCATTTAATATTCCTTCTGTTTTTCCTAATTCTGTTTCTAAAAGTTGAATTTTATCCTGAGATTGGACTAATTTTACTTGAGTACCATTTAATATTCCTTCTGTTTTTCCTAATTCCGTTTCTAACAGTTGAATTTTACTTTGAGACTCTTGTAACTTAGCGATATTACCGTTAAGTTGTTGTTGAGTTTGACCAAATTCTGTTTCTAAAAGTTGAATTTTATCCTGAGACTCTTGTAACCTAATTTTATTTCTTTCAAATTGAACTTGGGTTTGCCCTAATTCTGTTTCTACCCCTAATAACTTTTTCTGAGATTCAGTTAGTTTTACCAGAGTACCATCCAGTTGAACTTGAGCTTTACCTAGTTCTGTTTCTAGACCTAATATTTTGGCTAAAGCTTCTTGAAATCTTGTCGCTGAGTTATCGAGTTGTGCTTGAGTTTGACCTAAATCTATTTCTAATCCAATGATTTTCTTTTGAGACTCATCTAGTTTAATTTTTGTACTTTCAAATTGTGCCTGAGCTTGCCCTAGTTTGATTTCTAATGTGGAAATTTTGGTTTGATGTTCTTGGAATTTTCTTTCTTTACCGTCAAGTTTAGTTTGGGTTTCACCTAGTTCTCTTTCTAGTACTTCTAATTTTTTAACAGACTCTTGGAGTGTAACTTCTCTGCTATCCAGTTGTTGCTGAGTTACACCCAGTTCTTTTTCTAGATTATGTACTTTATGCTGTGCTTCTTGGAAAATTTCTTGCCATTTTTTCAAGTCTGTTTCTAACAGATTAATTTGTTTTTCTAAACCTCGAATATTCGACCAATCTTGAAATTCCCAGAATTGGCGATTGTTCTGGATATTTGTGATTAATTCTGCTCCTGACTCGCCACCTAAACCTATTTTTTCTAGTTGTTGATAAATCTCTAATGTTTCTGGGAAATATTTTTCTATTAGGTTAGGTCTACTGGTTTTAATAATATCCTTTACTAACAAAGATTCTTCAAAATTTCCTGGGGTAGGTGTTGGTAAGTCTATTTCAAACTTATCATTAACTGCTTGAATAAAACCTTCAGGATTTTTGCCAATACTATCAACCTTTGCTATTAAACATTGCTGATAAAAATTTTGATAAAAATCTAAGATTCTTTGATTAGAATTCAGCCACATTTTTACAGCTATTTCTGGCTGTTCCAATAAATTTTCATCCGTAGCTCGTCGATAAAGTGAATCTACTACTTCCCACGGCGAACGATAGACAAAAATAAACTTAGCATCTGGTAATAAGTTTAACCAAAAGTTTAAAAATAATGTTGTTCTTGGGTCTTTCCATCCCCAGCTTTTTCCTAAATTATCTTGAGCTTCTTCACGGTTTTTAATTAATCGTTTAGCCGCCTTTAAATATTGTTTCTTGACGGGAATTTCTGTAATTTCAACATTACTTCCTAAATCATCCAAACCTTGGGAACCTAATATTCCTTTTTGCAGTTCCACAAATTCGATATCTTCAAAATGCCCCCTAATATTTCCATATTCCGGCCTCACTAATTTCTCTCCAATATTTACCCCTACACTATGAAATAAAGAAGCTGTTAATGAGGTTCCCGAACGGTGCATTCCTGTAATAATAAAAACTGTTGATTTCATCTAATTTTTATCCTGATATTAAGCAAAGTTGTAAGCAAACAGCTATCAGCTATCAGCTATGAGTTATTATCGCACCTAAGTCCGAATTAGTCTCCAAAGAGAATTAAAAGTTATGTTTACTTCTGCATTTCCTACCGAAAGAAAGCAGAAGTTAAAAGTCATACATTTAAAAGTCAATCATTTTTGATTTGTAATTGTTTGAGAATTTTGA
>NZ_JAAHGK010001360.1:0-1984 GCF_010672505.1 Okeania sp. SIO2B9
ACAACCATAAGGGGGTTGGTAAGGGGGTGCTGGTTTCCCCACTCCTCCACAGGGTGGGGCGGAAAGCACCCCCTTACATAAATAAATGTTGATCCGCTTCGATCAAGATGTTTGTCTACCTCCCGACTGATTTTTGATGTAATCTTTGACTATTTCCAAGGGTGCGCCACCACAGGAAACTATACATTTTGAGTCATGCCATAATTTAGCTTTTCCCCAGTAAAATTGGTTGATTTCTTGAGCATATTTTCGTCTAATAATTCTGCTGGTAGCAGACTTTAGAGATGATATTAACTGGGAAATATTATTGTCTGGATGTAGCTGAATCAATATGTGTACATGGTCTGGCTCACCTTCAAACTCTTCTAAGGAACAGCGTTTAGCAGTTAAAACTTTTTCTATGATTTCCCTCATATCTTTAATCATGTTTGTAGTCAATACTTTTTTTCTATATTGAGTCACGAAACATATATGCAGGTGAATGTCATAGACTACATGAGAACCACGGTTTAATTCTTTTTCCATAATTTCTACTCATTTTTATTTTTGGTGTTAAGATAATTATATCGACTCAAACTTTATCTAGAGGTGATAGTTCTATGGCCAATAGAAGATTGACTTTTCGACTGTATCCGACAAAAGTACAGAAAGAAAAACTATTTTTAGTCAGAAAACTACACCAGCTTTTGTATAACGCTTGTGTCGCTCATAGGCGTTTTGAGTGGAGAAAAAATCGCTCAAATGTAGACTATTTCACTCAGCAAAACGCATTACCAGGTTTTAGACAGCAGTGGTCCGATTATCAACAGCTTAATTTAAGTTCATTGCAAGCAACAGTCAAGCGTGTTGACTTAGCTTATAATGCTTTTTTTAAAGGAATCAGGAAACGCCCAAAGTTTAAGTCAATTAGGAATTACTCCGGTTGGACTTACCCAGATGGTCGTCAAGGTTTTAAGGTGCAAATTGAAAAGTGCCAAAAATATTCTGTTAACTGTGGATGGGTGACACTTAATGACTTGGGTATGAGACTCAGGATGCGGGGTAGGTTTAAGTATTGGGGAAAACCTACTACTTGTACGATTGTTTATCGTCCTCATAAAGATGAGTGGTATGTTTCATTTAGTATCAAGACCTCGGAACCATTACCGTTGTTTGGCAGTAAATCTCCCTTAGATTATGAGTCAATGGTGGCTTTTGACCTTGGTACTCAAACAGCTTTGACTTGTTATGATGGCTATGGTTTTGACGAAATTAGTAATCCTAGATTTGACAGGGAGTTTGCCCCAAAAATTCAGCAAGCTTCACGTCAACTCAAAAGAAAGCAAGGACCAATTAAAGGTAAGCAAAAAGCATCAAGTAGATGGAAAAAAGCGAAGAGAAAAATCTCTAAGCTCAAGGCCAAACAATCAGCCGTAAGACAAGATTGGCAGCATAAAGTAACTACAGATATTGCTAGTTGTTATGACATCGTAGTTACTGAAAAATTAAATGTTAAAGGCATGACCCGAAAAGCCAAGACAGGTAAACGCTCAAAGCAAAAAGCAGGTCTCAACCGTTCTCTGCTTGATGTTGGCTTTGGAACATTAAATCAGATGGTGTTGTATAAAATTTTAGGTAAAGGTGGTTTGCATATAACCATTGACACCAGGAGAGTCAAGCCTTCTCAGAGATGCCCTAGCTGTGGAACAGTTCATAAAGAATGGGCACAGTTGAGTAATCGTTACCATGTTTGTGATGATTGTGGTTTTGAGGTGCCAAGAGACCAAGGCTCGGTCATGGTGATGTGGAATGTTGCTGCAGATCGGCAACCGGGGTTAGGAACTGGCCTCGTTAATCGTCGATGCTCAAGCTCTACTGATTCGACCCGTAAACATACAGGCTCGATGAGGCAACTGGGGCAAATGAAGCGCTCAAAATCTCAAAGTGCGGACTTTGTTGACGGGGACTTAGAAACCCCGTCCGTCTACACGGCGGGGTAGTTCAT
>NZ_JAAHGK010001361.1:0-1979 GCF_010672505.1 Okeania sp. SIO2B9
GAGATACTAAACTTTAATTTTGTCCGACTACTTAGCAGTTAATTAGCTTTCAACTATCAGCTTGGGGTCGTAGGTTTGAAGTTTTAGGTTTGAAGTTTTAGGTTTTAGGTATTAAACTTTAATTTTGTCCGACTACTTAGCAGTTAATTAGCTTTCAACTATCAGCTTGGGGTCGTAGGTTTGAAGTTTTAGGTTTTAGGTATTAAACTTTAATTTTGTCCGACTACTTAGCAGTTAACTAGCTTTCAACTATCAGCTTTGGGTCGTAGGTTTTAGGTTTTAGGTATTAAACTTTAATTTTGTCCGACTACTTAGCAGTTAACTATCTTTCAGCTATAAACTTGGGGTGGTAGGTTTTAGTTAGGTAGGTTTGAGATATAAACTTTAATTTTGCCCGACTATTTAGCACTTAACTAGCTTTCAGCTTGGGGTCGTAGGTTTGAAGTTTTAGTTGTGAGATACTAAACTTTAATTTTGTCCGACTACTTAGTAGTTAACTAGCTTTCAATTATCATCTTGGGTTGAAATTACTTTTGAAATGACATTTCTATAGGTTTCAGTATAAATATAAGTTAAATGCTCACTGCTTACTTGCTGACTACTGCTTAAAGTAATGATTAATATATTTGTGTTTCATGTTCTCTTTAAACAAATATCTACATTTCCTAAATTATATAGAATCTGGTTATACAGTATATTTTTATAATTCTATCCACACTTTCTCGCCTTCAATCTCTCGACCTCCCCTTCTCCCCACACTTCCCACCCCCAAACATAAGATAAGTATTCAACCGGATTTTATATTATAGAGTTATATTAATATTTTCACTATTCTCCTAAGGTGAGGTGGTTAACTTTTTTAACCTAAAACCTACAACCTTATTCAATAGTTAATTTGATTTTTATGGAATTTTCCAATTTATCTCTAGTACAAATTTTAGAGACTTTAAAGGTAAGAAAGTTTCTAGGAAAAAAAGAGTTAGAAATCTTAGAAACTCAGGAATTAATAGACCGAAAACGTGCCCAGGTTTTTAACATTAATTTAGAAAATGTGAGAGAAGTAATTAGAGAGCGATCGCTTGTATTTCAATCTGTAATTACTGACTATCATAAATTACCCTTGAAGGATAATAATACTCTCGAAAATTTATGGAAATTTTGGTTGCCTTTAGGGATAAAATTAGCAGGTAAGCGTCAAAATTTAAGCCATCCATTAGTTCAAGGTATTTTAGGCGGACAAGGAACAGGTAAAACTACTCTGGCTAAAATTTTAATCTTGATTTTAGATAAACTTGGCTACAATACAATATCTATTTCTATTGATGATATTTATAAAACTTACGCTGAACGTCAACTATTACAAAAACAAGATTCCCGATTAATTTGGCGCGGTCCTCCAGGAACCCACGATATTAGTTTAGGAATAGAAACTTTAGATAAATTACGTCAATCTAACAATCAAAGTTCCGATAACTTAATTCCAATTCCCAGGTTTAATAAATCTCTTTTTAATGGTGCTGGAGATAGAATTGAACCTGAGATGGTAAGTAAAGTTGATATTGTTTTATTTGAAGGTTGGTTTGTTGGAGTTAGACCAATTGCTGAGAAAGTTTTTAATGCTGCACCACCACCTATTATTACAGAAACAGACCGAAAATTTGCCCGTGATATGAATAGAAAATTAATAGACTATTTACCTCTTTGGCAAAAGTTAGATAAATTAATTGTTTTATACCCTAATGATTATCGCTTTTCTAAACAATGGCGACAACAAGCAGAACAACAAATGATTGCTTCTGGAAAGTCGGGAATGAGCAACGATCAAATTGAAAAGTTTGTGGAGTATTTTTGGAAAGCATTACATCCAGAATTATTTATTAAACCACTGATAAAAAATACTGAATTAGTAGATTTAATCATAGAAATTAATTCTGATCATTCCCTTGGCAAAATTTATCATCCAAATTAGTTAAGTTGAG
>NZ_JAAHGK010001362.1:0-1978 GCF_010672505.1 Okeania sp. SIO2B9
GTATGGGAGGAATAGTCAGTCGTTATTATGTTCAAAGATTAGGTGGTATAGAGAGAGTAGAACGTTTTATTACTATTTCTTCTCCACCTAATCTTTGAACATAATAACGACTGACTATTCCTCCCATACTAAAACCTATTAAATCAAAGGGTTGGTTAGGAGGAAATATTTTATCTACATAATTCGCTACTTGTTCGGCTAATTTATCTAAACCTAAAATACCGTAATTAGGAACTAAGTTCAGAGAATATACTTCCCATCCTAATTTTTTTAGGTATCGAGACATTTTATCGAATATTCTCATGGTGTCAAAAATTCCATGGACTAATAATACCGGATTAGGTTTATTTAAACTTTTCATATTCCTGATTTATCGTGCTGATCTTATTCTAAATTCTAGAGTGGAGCGATCGCTATTCTTTTGTTGAGTAGGACAATCTTTTGACTGATCTAGCAGAAGAAAGAAGAAGGAGAAATATTGTTTTGTCTGAGTTTTAAGCTTTTGATATGTCCGCACCCTTTCTTTCGACTGCTATAGCACTACAAGAATTGGTTAAGAAATTTTTCAATCCAGTTTCCTGACGGATTCCGCAAGAAAAAACTGTTCCCTATTCCCTATTCCCTATTCCCTAATTATGAGATATATATAAACAATTACAAATTTTTTTGCTTCTGATTTTCTCCAATTGCCAATTTTACGATCTACCTCTTCTGGTTAATGTAAAGTTTTATAAATAAATATAGACAAAACTTACGCTTGCTTTTAATTTAAACATATCAGGAATTTAACTGTAAAATTGTTTACAGAAAATCATTTAGGAGATAAAGATAATGTTAGCTTTTATCGGAGGATTGTTCGCCGGGGTATTTGGTATCCTGGGAAATCTGCTGGGAAAGAAGTCTGATTATTTATTAGAATTTAAGGACGATCAAGGCACTAATGAATCCAAGGAAGAATCTACTCAAGGGAGTGTAGCAGCGCCAGAACCTACTACAAAAAAAGAAACTAAACCTGCTAGTCCTGAAATTCCAAAAATTGCTAAAGCCAAACTTTCTGAGGCTAAAAAAAATGCTAAAAAAGCTGAAGCTGAAAATGGCACTCCTACAGTCGCAACACCACAACCTCCTGTAACTAATGTTAAAGTTTCCCAGGAACCAGAAGAGTTAGTATTATTTGCTCCTAACTTTTTAATGCCAAAACCTACAGCAAAACGTCGTCGCCCTGGTCCTAGCATGGGTATGTTTCGTGGTATGGCTAAGGATTTAAATCTGCCAAGATAATATTCGATAAAGAACTTAAAAATAAAGGGGTAAAAATTTAGCTTTTAACTTTATATTTGCTATGTTAAGCCCCTAATTTTTTAAGAATACTAAGGTACTATATAAATGAAAAGCTGGGTCCCACATTGTTTCTATTTTACGCGATATATCAATGTAATATTTGAGGCGACTTAATAGTTGAGTGTAATCTCGACTTGCGGCTTCTCCAAAAGAAGTAAAATCAGACCAAGTTGTTACTTTAGCTAATTTTGGATTAATCATATTTACTAAGTCATTCCATTTACTTCTATTAGTAGTTTGTAGTGTTAATCGGGATTCCTCTTGAGTCTTAACCTTAGGAGTAATTCCTTTTTGATATTGATAATTTTGGTCACAAAATCTGATAATACTACGGCGATTAGGAAGATGTAAATCTAATATATTGGCATAATCTTGAGTCATTTGTTTATGACGGATTTTTTCGGAACGTCGTCTAGGATCGTAATCCATAGCATTCATAAATATAGGTAATAATCCCTCAACTTTGTTTACTACTTCCGACCACTGAAAATTTAAACTTCCCATTTTATCCTGTTCACCCACTACATGAACCCGATAATCCCTACCCGGTATATATTGCTGAAATTGAGTTGGACAAGAAACAACATTATCTAAACGTTCCGCGCGCTCCGGTCGTAACTGAGAAACCTTACTGCGG
>NZ_JAAHGK010001363.1:0-1967 GCF_010672505.1 Okeania sp. SIO2B9
AAATGCCCCTTAAGGCGATCGCACGGCAATATTCCAACACAACCATGCCCATTACTTGGCGCAACCGCACTACGGGATTATCCAAGTTAAAGCTGAAAGAGATGGGAAGCCGATACTTGTTTATTGTGCTTTATATCTGGCTAGAAAAACATCTCTCCAGAGGAGACTATGTGTGCAAGCAACCTCAAATAGCAATCCAGAATAAAATTCGCTAACTAGAAGAATTATGATTGCAGATAACAGAGCGCTCAGACAAGAAGAATACCTAAAAAAGCTTTACTCTAATCGTTTTAACTATCAACAGAGAAAAGCCAAAGTCGCCTTGTGGAAAGTATTAATCAAGGAATTCCTGCAAAAGCATCTGGGCAAAGAAGCAGACGTTTTAGATATCGGGGGAGGATATGGTGAGTTTATCAATCATATTCAAGCAAGAGAAAAATACTTAATCGATCTCAATCCTGACTCTAAAACATTCGCCAATCCTGATGTCCATGTTCTCAATCTCAATATTTTAGACTTAAACAAGCAAGAAAAAATTAATAAACGCTTTGATAGGATATTTGTTTCCAACTTCTTTGAGCATTTAGGCAATAAAGAGGAGCTAATTGAAGTCTTGCTATCATGATTACGTTTGGTATTGCCCAAATCTCGCGTTACACCGCAGTTTATTTATTGCCCATCTATTTTATTTTAACCATTGGCTTTTACAGCCCAACCATTTTGAATCTAATCCGAACGAAAAAATTCAAGATTATTCTGTCAGGCATCAAACAGTTTTGTACTTATACAATCTTGCTTTTATTTACGACAATCCTAATCATTAATATTGGTTTTTCCTTTGAAAAAACTTTTACAAAGCTAGGGGATTATCAGTTTGCAAGTAGAGCTTTCACTTCATTACAAGCTAGTTCACCATTGTTGAGAGCTTTACCTGTTCCAGTTCCCTATGCTTACCTCTCGGGACTAGATATGGGTAAATACAAACAAGAAACAGCTTTTGGCAATGGTCCTACTTATCTAATGGGTAGATTAGGCTTAGAGAATGGTGAAATGAAGGGCTTTAAGGAATACTTTATCATTGCTTTCCTTTACAAAGTGCCTATTGCCACTCAACTACTTCTATTTATGGCTGTTGTCAGCCTGCTTCGATATAGACATCGAATGAATTTTTGGCAAAATGAAGCTTTCTTAATCATCCCCTCTCTATTTTTTTTCATTGCTTTCAGTTTTACCACTGCTCAGATTGGTATTCGATACATCCTGATGATTTTCCCATTTCTCTTCGTTTTCTCTAGCCGATTAGCAGTAGCCTGGACAGCATTAAGAAATCGATATCGGATTTTTGTAACTAGTCTTGTCGCTTATTTATTAATTTCTAATATTTCTTATTTTCCTCATTACCTATCATACTTTAATGAATTGCTGCTAGACCGAAAAATGGCCTACACAATCCTTGCCGACTCTAACTTAGACTGGGGTCAAAATTGGATTTATTTAGAACAGTATCTTGAAAGAAATCCTGATGCAAAATATATGAGATGTCGTAGGAAAAAGCTAAAACAAGAAGTTAATCCTCAAAAGTTTCAAGTCGATTTAGTTGTGCGTGGAGCCAATCAAGAAGAAGTTAATCCTCAAAAGTTTCAAGCCGATTTAGTTGTGGTTGGAGCCAATCAACTATTAGGTATTACGACCAATCCAAAAAATTTTCAATGGCTAAGAGAGAATAAAAAACCTGTGGATCACGTTGCCTACAGTCACTTAGTATTCAAAATTGAGCCTCAAGACTTAGAGGACATTGGTGATAAGTTAAACAAAGAGAGTTTTTGTTACGATCGAAATTGGTGATAAGTTAAACAAAGAGAGTTTTTGTTACGATTAACCTAATGAGTAAAAGAGTTTTAATTACCGGAGGAGCAGGTTTTGTGGGCATATCACTTGGTCTGGGACTTGCTCAACGCTATCCAGAG
>NZ_JAAHGK010001364.1:0-1966 GCF_010672505.1 Okeania sp. SIO2B9
GTGGTGGTGTGGGTGAACTTCGCTCACCCATACCACCACACTGCGTTGATTTATTGTTCAAGTAAATTACTCTCAAAACATTTATGTAAGTCAATTAAAAAATTTTTAATAATCAGATGAATAGTCAGACGTTTCGGGTAAATAATTAAATATGATTTAACATTGACAGAGCTTTTAATCCCCTTTGGTCATCAGACTTTTTCTGAGAATTAAAATTCATCATATCTGTGACAATTTCAACTAAATATTCCCCAGCTATGACCCACAAATCACCATACATACCTACCCAAGAATTGCTATGTATTCTATCTTTTCGCCCTGGTTCTTTTAGTCTAAAAATATATCTTTGACCTCCTGACTTTTTGAGACAATTACCATGGTAACATTAAGCATTATAAGCAATTGCAACTAGTAAAATGAGATTGGTAATACGTTGTGTATTAGCTCTACTTCCTTCTAGATTATATCCACCTGTTTTACAATCTTTAAACATAGCTTCAATACCCATTATCGACCGATAAAATTTGAGAACTTAATCTAAACTTTCAAGATTTGTCAACAAGTACCAAGGCTCCTTTTCCATCTTGTTTTTATATTTTCGTTTCCAATAAGCAACTAAATTAAAATATCCCAATCCTTTGTTCTGAGTAATATTGATGTTACTTAAAAATATTTTGGTTCCTGGAGATACAGGTAAATTACTCAATGGATGGTATTTTTGACGGGGTTTTCTATAGTTAGTATCTTGTTTTTGTCCGAAGATGAAATGAATTTTTTGAGTTATAGCTCTAATTTTTAGCCAGTAAGATAATTCGACACCGTGAATTTCACTGTCTCCAATAACCACCAATTTATATTTTTTTAATAAACTTAAAACTGGTCTGATAAGTGCTTTTTGGTCGAGGAAATTAGTAGAGCCTTTTTAATTCAAAATTTGCCATTTGAATCAAAATATATTGCCTTTTGCCTATTCTCAAATTTCTATAAATCTTTAGTGCTGAGAGTAGTAAAATACTATTGATGAAAAAATTTTCCATCAAACCACAATGAAACAAAAATATCTCAAAACTATTCTAGGAACAATTCTCACCAGCTTATTAGTAATTTTTACTTCCTGCCAACAAGTTCCTGATTCTGAAACAGTTACTATTCGGAGTGCTAATAGTAGCTGGATACAAGAATTATTTCAAACCGAAGTAGTGAATATAGGTTTAGAAAAACTCGGCTATAAAATTGAAAGACCAAAACAAATTGAATATCCAGCAATTTATATTTCTCTTGCCAATGGAGATTTAGAATATAGCACTGTTTACTATGAACCACAACACAATGAATTCTTTGAAAATGCTGGTGGTGAAGAAAAGTTAGAGAAAGTTGGAAAATTAACTCCTGATGGAATACAAAGATATGAAATAGACAAAAAAACAGCCGATAAATATAACATTACTAACCTTCAACAATTAAAAAATCCAGAAATAGCCAAACTTTTTGATTCCGATGGAGATGGCAAAGCAAATTTAGTTGGTTGTAATCCTGGTTGGTCTTGTGAATTAATTATCAATCATCATCTTAAAGCTTATGAATTAGAAAATACTGTAGAACATAATCAAGGACAATATGAAATTCTCTTGGCAGATGCAATGACTCGTTATCAGGAAGGAAAACCAATTCTTTATTATGCTTACGAACCTCATTGGATATCGACAGTTTTAAAACCAAATGAAAATGTAGTTTCACTAGAAGTACCTTTCACTTCCTTACCGTCATCTATGGAAAATTTAAGCGAAAAAGATACATCTCTAGATGGAAAAAATCTTGGCTTTCCCCTGCTTCAACAGCGTATAGTAGCGAATCAAAAATTTTTAGAAGTCAACCCAGTTGCCAAAAGATGGTTTGAGTTAGTTGAAATTCCAATTGTGGATATGAATGTTGAAAGTTTACGTATCAAAGAGGGAGAGGACAAACC
>NZ_JAAHGK010001365.1:0-1964 GCF_010672505.1 Okeania sp. SIO2B9
TCTTATTGGGTGAGGGGAGGAGACAGGAGACAGGAGACAGGAGACAGGAGAAATGGGAATGAACGAGGAGGTAGGAGTAAGAATTGTAAGAATAATTTTTCTGCCCAACTCTTGCCTAAAATACGCTCCTTTTTGAGCGTGAAGAGCTGAAAACCAGGCACTTTTTAAAAGCACCAAAAAGGCACTTACCTTTATCTGTAAATACTTTTAGATTAGATCGGTAAGCCATAATTAATAATTAACAATTACCTCTCCTTGAAAACGGATAGGATTGACTAATAATGAAAATTTTTTCTCTCTTGGTCGATTGGATATGGTACAGGTTTCCTCACCATCCCACCCTACGGGAAGCTACGCTAACGACCGCTTGTTTCTCCTTTAAAGAAGAGGCTTTAAACCTTAATTATTCGGTAAAAATCAAAAATAAAATCAATTCTTATCCATAAATTATCAATTACTCCCCTCCTGGGAGGGGGAGGGGCGAGGGGTGGGTTTCCCCTGTTCCCTGTTCCCTGTTCCCTGTTCCCTCTTTATAGAGTGTAGAGTAGAAAATTTTACCGATATTTGATATAATAGAAGTTTTGCATAAATAATATATAGTTGCTGACAGGAGACAAAATAATGGCCAAAATGTACTACGATACCGATGCTAACCTGGACATCTTCAACAACAAAACTATTGCCATCGTTGGTTATGGTTCCCAAGGTCATGCTCACGCCCTAAATCTCAAAGATAGTGGCTTAAAAGTAATTGTAGGACTATATCCAGGTAGTAAGTCTGCCCACAAAGCAAAAGAAGCAGGTTTAGATGTTTACCCAGTAGACAAAGCTACCGAAATAGCAGACCTAATTATGATTCTTTTGCCAGACGAAGTGCAGAAAACCGTCTATAAAAACGAAATTGAGCCTAATCTCGCAGAAGGAAAAATTCTAGCTTTTGCCCACGGCTTTAATATTCATTTTGGTCAAATTCTTCCACCGCCAAACGTAGATGTGGTCATGGTTGCTCCCAAAGGGCCAGGACATTTGGTCAGACGGACTTATGAACAAGGAGAAGGAGTACCCTGTCTATTTGCCATCTTCCAAGATGCTTCTGGTCAAGCACGCGATCGCGCTATGGCTTATGCTAAAGGTATTGGTGGCACTCGTGCAGGTATTCTCGAGACCAGCTTCCGGGAAGAAACTGAAACTGACCTCTTTGGCGAACAAGTAGTTCTCTGTGGTGGTCTGAGTGGATTAATTAAAGCTGGGTTTGAAACTCTAGTAAATGCAGGTTATCAGCCAGAATTAGCTTACTTTGAATGTATGCACGAAGTTAAACTAATTGTGGATCTCGTTGTTGAAGGTGGTCTGGCAAAGATGCGGGACAGTATCTCCAATACTGCTGAATTTGGTGACTATACTCGCGGTCCTCGGATCGTTAATGACCAAACTCGTGCCGAGATGCGGAAAATCTTAAGCGAAATTCAATCTGGTCAATTTGCCCGCGAGTTTGTCATGGAAAACCAAACAGGCAAACCTGTATTTACTGCCATGCGTCGTCAAGAAGCAGAACACCCTGTTGAAGAAGTGGGTAAAGACTTGCGTGCTATGTTTAGCTGGCTCAAAAAACACGGTTAAAGAAGGAGTCAGGAGTCAGGAGTCAGAAGGGAAGAAAGAAGAGGAGGAAAAGGAGAAAGTTTTTTGTTCGCGCTCTTACCCGGACATGATATCATACCTCTTTTCACCAACGCCAATTTTTTTAGTCTTAAATGAAGAACTTCTGACTCCTAAATATAATTATACCAATGCTACCGGGTTTGATATAATATTAAATCCGGTTATGAAAAACTAATTTGTCCAAATCCTTCTAACCCTTCTGCCTTCTGCCCTCTGCCTTCTGCCTTACCTTCACAATAAATTTCTCTTCGCGCACCAAATTTAGTATTACTTGTAAACCAAAAAGCCACCCGGCCGCCCCAGGT
>NZ_JAAHGK010001366.1:0-1963 GCF_010672505.1 Okeania sp. SIO2B9
TAGTTGCCATTTTTTTTGCCTAAATTATCAAAGGGAACATAAAACCTACATTCCGCACCACAAAATGTAGTATCGAATCAGGAGTCAGGAGACAGGAGACAGGAGACAGAATTTTAGAAGAAAATCATAGCTGCCGTGATTGCGTCATTAATCAAGCAAGTATTTATGCGTAAATTTTTTACTCAGAATTTGATCGACGAAAAAAGTAATTGAGATGATTTGCATAGTATAAATACTTACAAAGCTACGGATTTACATACTACTTTTAATGCTACAAAATGACGTGCGGAATGTGGGATAAAACAGACAAGAAAATCATTGAGCAACATTGGGGTCTGAGTCAAATTAGAAAAACCCAGGTTGTATCAAGCTCTCAATATATTAAATTATCCCGATTCCTTTAGATATTAAGGAATATTTTATAGATAGATACTTCTTTAAATACTTCACAATTTTTGATAACATCTGGTTGTGATTAAATGGGGGTGAAATACTTCTAGAAAATTTGATTGTAGCGTTTGAAAAAAATATTTCACAATAGCTGTATCATCTAAATGAAAAGGATATTCGTTGCCAAAACCCTTAGAAAAATACCAATTAATTAGTAATTTTCCATCAGAACTCAGAAGTTTATGAAACTCAATTAACTGTGATATTGGGTCTGGTAAATGTTCCATGACATCAAAACACATAATTGTGTCAAATGAGTTATAAATTTCCAATTTTGATGTGACTTGAATTTTGTCAGATAACCCTAATTTTTCGGAGCGCTCCAGAACAAAATTGCAGTTAATCGGATTTACATCTAAGTACTGAACTTCGGTAACATTTGGACACAAAGCAGCCGCAAAGGAATGTGTTCCAATCCCCCCACCAAAATCCAAAACCCGACCTTTAGCAAAATCAGCAATTAAATGTAGCATATTACCGATATAATCACAGCTTTTTAAATGCCACGCTGCTAATTCTAAGATATAGGTTGCTCCGACTTGGTCTCGATAAAATTCGATTGCCATTTCCCAATCAAAGTTTTGTCCCAACTTAGTCATAGCTTGATTACTTTCCTGAATTCGAGTCTCAAGGGTATGTCGATCTATCTGCAAAAACTCCTGGATGTGGTTTTTCAGATCGAAAGAATTGTCCCAATAAGCTTTGAGAAACTCAGGTTTAGCTGCAGTTAACATAGAAAATGACTCCTGAATTTTGTACACTTGATGTTGCCGTTCTTAGAAACCTACGATAATCTATAATTATCTGTTCTATTCTTGCTTCTACCTGGCAACGTCGGCGTTATCCAGTCCACAAGCTGACACGGACGTTTGCTGCGCAACGCTAGCGCGAAACGCGGAACGCGGAGCGTAGCTCTCACTGCCCCCCATAGCTAAATTTAACGCTGCATTTCCTACGGAATGCTTCCCTACGGGATGCTACGCAAACGCAAACAAGTCTTGATCGCAGCTAAAATTGCAGTGTTCGCAATTGAACAAACAGTCTGATAAAAACAAAGACTCGCAATTCAGTTCCACAGTTAGAGCAGGTTTTAGAACTAGGAAACCATCTATCAACAATGGTTAATTTAGAGCCGTACAGTTGACATTTGTACTCTAGCTGTCTACGAAACTCATAAAAACCCATAGACTAGGGCAGACTTAGCTAGCTTATAGTTGGCCATCATTCCTGATACATTCAGATCTTCACCCACCACTCTTGCTCCCCTCCCAGCAGGGGATGGGGGTGGGTTGTAGTTAAGAGCCAAATAAGTAGGCACGTTTATGCAATGTATCTTTACGAATATTAGCTATTTTACTGTGTAGTCTAGCTATTTTTAGCTGTGCTTTTTTCCAGTTATTGGAAAACTTGGTTTTATACCTGTGGCCCGCGGCTACGTGAATCGCGGCTCAGGCGGCGTATTGTTGATCGTGATCGCAATCGGCTCTCCAGCCGATTTGCCGTCTTTGTCTGT
>NZ_JAAHGK010001367.1:0-1963 GCF_010672505.1 Okeania sp. SIO2B9
CGGCCAGATCTCGCACATCGACATCATCTGAAGACTATTAATACTATTCGGCGTTGTGGTAGCATTGCTAAAGCAGTTGAGACTGGTATTTTGAAAAAGGGTGTGATGTATGAGTGTGTTAAGAATAATGTACCCTTCTGTTTAGCAGGTTCGATTCGTGATGACGGACCTCTGCCTGATACTCAGATGGATTTGATTAAGGCACAGGAAGAATATACAGAGTTGTTGAAAGGTGCTGATATGGTTTTGATGTTGTCAACTATGTTGCATTCTATTGGGGTGGGGAATATGACACCTGCTGGAGTGAAGATGGTTTGCGTTGATATTAATCCGGCGGTGGTGACTAAATTGAGCGATCGCGGTTCCGTTGAATCAGTTGGAGTTGTGACTGATGTTGGTTTGTTCCTCAGTTTATTGGTTGCCCAGTTGGAACAGTTGACAAGTCCTTATTCTGTAGCTAAAGCATAACTTTAGAAGTTATATCATGTCGGGTTAAATACTTATAGAACCCATTTGATATCTATTTAGGGCTTGCTGAAAAAGTCTTTTAGTAGGGGTAGGAGACAGCTATACTGGAGACAGGAGACAGGAGGAACAGAGAATTATAGAGGAGATAGTAGGAAGAATAGTCCCTTAATTTTTCTGCCCAACTCTTGAGCAAAATCCGCTCCTAATTGAACCATTACCACCTAAAACCTCGCACTTTTTGATACTTAAAAAGGCTAAAACTTTTATCTGTAAAGACTTTTATATTTAATCAGCAAGCCCTAATTAATAATTAATAATTAATCATTACCTCTCCTTGAAAAGAAGATGATTGACGCTTATAGCGGTTTTCATTAACATAGAATACAACTATTTCTGTAGCTTATTAAACTTTAGGTATATCTATAATTTTTACTGTAGTCAACATGAGTGAAAACCGCTATAAGGAAAATGTTTTCTTCTCTTGGTTTTAACCAGAGGTAATTATCCATTATCAATTAATGAATCCTTCCTTCTTCAACCATCAAAAACTGTAGAAACTTTCAAATTAAGCCTTCTAAATCCAGGAGATAATACTAAATCATTACCAGAAAAACTACCTACTTCTGTATAACTTGTGCCGATTAATTTTAATATTAAAATAGTTTTAGTTTCAGGGTCAACAATCCAATATTCAGGAATACCACAATCTTGATATTGAATTCTCTTCGCAATATAGTTTCTTTCTCTTTGTATCTCTCCAGGATTAACGACTTCAACAACTAACAAAGGAGGATACATAGAAAGGCGAATTATTCTGCTTTAATAATTTTTGAATATGTTCTTCTCCGATGATAGTCAAATCGGGATAGCGGTTTTTCGGCTCTCCTCTAACCTCTAATTCTAATCCTTGACTCCGTACTCGACGATGACCTAAAAGTAAGGCAAATCTCAGCAACAAGAAAGTAGCAATTTCAACATTTAAACGTGATTCTGGAGGCATTTAAATTAATTCACAATTAAATAATTCACAGAGTTTTTCTGAATTTTTACTGTATGATAAATATTCTTCAAAACTTTGAAATTTATGTTTAACTTGTACCATCAGATTCACTTCTGTTGTCAAGATTGTGTGTATGCGAGGAATCAGGAAAAAAAATAGGAAAATATATATTTTGTCGCTTGATTCAGATAAATAAGTTTATCTAAAATAGTAAGTAATAGAAAATCCGGAGGGAGATTTTTTATCAGCAAGAAGCTATGTTTTTTGATATAGCAGTTGAAGTAAAGGGCGCAGACATCTCAAAAACTTAAAACTAAAACAACACCAGATTTTTCCTTCTTCCTTCTTTCTTCTGATATAACTGATTATGCAAATATAATATTATTGACCGAAAATTTTTAGTCCCAAGCCTCCCCTTTTAAGGGGATAAAAAAAGATAATATTCCATATTTCAAGCCTCCTTATTGCAGAGGTACTGTTAACGCAGTTCCTCCG
>NZ_JAAHGK010001368.1:0-1954 GCF_010672505.1 Okeania sp. SIO2B9
GGTAATTATCAATAAACCGGGTTTTATTGCGCTTGTTGACAATAGACTTTCAACATATAGTGTCTATAAAATCAAATAAACACTACATATAGGGAACGGCAAAATAAGATGCGTTTGCCCTGGGCGAGTACCACCCAATAACAAAAGTGTATCAGAATTTTTGGTACCGCGCAACCCTAATTCCCTCCCGCGCCGCTTTTTTTTTAGTGCTTAATGCAATGAAAAATCTAGTAATTTCTTTTATTTAAGATTTAAGCTCTAAAATACATTTTGCTTCTAATAAAACTAAGTCTTGAACATCTAGAACTTGACAACTTTTCTGAGCATTTAACAAACTGGGAACTACACCATTTTCCATCTGCATCTTAACTACAGCAGCAGCAGTATTATTTAATTGCCTCAGACGATGATTTTTCGTGACATATTCTAAAGTCAACCCTTGAGAATCTAACAACCAAAAATCAATTCCATATTTTTCAATAAAATTTTGTACCTGTTTTAAATCAGGACTATATTGTGCTTGGATTAAATCCTTAGCTCGTTGTTTTATTTCTCGATAATATCCCTGATGATAAGGTAAAGCATATTCCGAACCTACCAATATTGAACGTTGAGCAAAAGTAGGAATATTATTAGCTTCTAATGCTAAAGAAGCAACCCGAATATCTGAAGGTTGTTGGGCTAAATATTCATAAAGTTGGGGTACTTTTCCCACAACATAATTAGTCACAGGAAAGTTGTTGGTTAAAGCTGGATATAAAAGGAGGAGAATTAGCACTATATATAAGTAAGGGAACAGGGAACAGGGAACAGGGAACAGGGATTTTATAGGATGTGTAATTAATCTTCTATAGGAACTTAATATAGTTTGATTTTTTTCAACTGGTTTTGTTTGGAAGGGATGGTTGAGTAGATGAAATTTGTGCCAGACAAAATCAATTATTAAAGTGAAGGCTATCCCACCAGCTAAAGCCATGATTATTCTGAGACTATGTTGACTGTAACGACTGGGATGATGTAACCGAAATAGTAAAAAGTGAGCAGCTAAAAATATTCCGGTTGATGCTAATAATAATTCTGGTAAAAGGATGATTTTATGAGTGATTTTTTTGGCTAGGGGAAAATATCTTGAGCTTAAGAAGATGAGTAATAATCCTGCCCAAACTTGAGGAGGTAGGAAAGATTGAGATAACCATTCTGGGGGGATAATACCTGAGCGATCGCCTGTTAACCAAAAGTCAAAACTATTATTTGAAAAGAAGGAAGCTCTGCCTCCTGGCCAAAATTCTGGTAATTTTTGAGCTTCAGCTAATGTAACAATCGGACTATATTCGGAAGTATTCAAAGCATAGGGTAAAAGTACGAAAAAACCTGCGGTTAAACCAATAGCTAAAATGATAAATTTTGGGCGACTTCGGAAGTGGAGAAAATCTAAGACTAAGACAGCAAGACAGAGTAAAACTCCTTGGGGATAAAATAATCCGAGCAGAGCGATCGCTACAGCAATTCCTAACCAAGAATATCTAAAAAAATAATATAAAAATGCCAAAAATAAAGGATAGAAAAATGCTCTGGGGGTAGCGGAGATTAAGTCATCTTTTAGCCAGAGATTTTGATTCAAAAATAATGTGCTGAGAAATCCGGCGAGTGGCACTGGGAAGATTTCTATTTCTACTCTAAAACAATAGGTAGTTGTGATTAATCCTAATATGATTGGCAGAAATTTATTTAATAGTAAAGGTGGAATGCCTATGAGAGAAAATAATTGATAAAAATAGGTATATCCGGTGGGAGCAACAGATTGAAAATAGTCAGCAATAATATCGTTAGGAAAAAGTTCGGGATTGAGAAATCTTGCCATCCAAAAAACGTGGGAGCGAGCATCATCCTGGACTACATATTCATTACTAAAAGCGGGAATAATTCCTAAAATTCCACAAATTGCTGCTAAACC
>NZ_JAAHGK010001369.1:0-1951 GCF_010672505.1 Okeania sp. SIO2B9
TTATAAAGTCTAGATTCAGGTATCCATAAACGTAAATCAGTCATAAATACTCGGTATGGTTTACCTTTTAGTGCATACTTCAGTGCAGCATAAAAGTTACCAGAAATTAAATTGTGATTTGGCGTACATCCAACCATTTTAATTATTTCCCCCTGACGATATTCACTCCTAAATTCTGCTGCTTCTTCCAGTTCTAAATACTCTTCGGTAGAGTAATATTTTTGCTCAGTTGCCTGCATTATTTTCTCCTTTTTTGTTTTTATATTTTGACTGAATTATACCAAATTCAAAAAAGATAGTTACAGGATAATGACGGTCATTTCAGTTATCAGTTATCAGTTATCAGTTAACAGTATCTCTGCAATAAGGAGGCTTGAAATACGGAATTCTCTTTTTTTTATCCCCTTATACCAATTACCAAAAGTAATACTATACTTAGATAACACTTCAGTTATTAAGTAATTAAACTATCCTAATAAATTTTTTGCTAATTTGAGTCAATTTAATATTAATTATTATTATTTTTATTTCTCCCCCACTCCCCCTCCTGCGAGGGGTTAGGGGTAAGTCCCCTACTATGCGAAAATGTAGAAAAGTTGTTGATAAATGGTATTAAAAGGGAAGGCTTTAGACCACAATTTTTCGGTAAAAGAGTCAAATCCTACCTTTCAAAGCGGAGTTGAAATAGGGTTTGCTGAAAAAAGCAGAGCCTGGGGAGGGTGGGGAGTGTCGGAAGTGTGGGGAGAAAGAGAAAGTAGGAAGAATAATTCTATATGTCAGTGCTTTTAGATTTAATGAGAAAACCCTAAATATATGCTGTTTAAATGGAAAGAAAAATCAATCCACCCTCAAATTAGATAAACAATTAGATAATTTAATAAACTACGTTAAATCAATTATGGAGTAGTCTTTCTTGAATGTAAAATCAAAGATTTATAGTTTACCAAGATAAAAGAGAATGTAAGCATTCAGCTATTAGGATTCAGCAAACAGATGCATGAACATATAGGACTTACTAAGGTTAGCTTGTTACCTTTTTTTTCCCTGGGGAATGCTGCATAAACATAATTTTGAATACTCCTTCTAAGATAATAAGTTAATAACTGAAGTCCGCACTTCCGACTTTATGAGGCTAGCTGATAGCTGATAGCTGACTGCTGAATGTTTACAAGAGAATATTCCAGATTTCAAGCCTCCTTATTGCAGAGATACTGATAACTGATAACTGATAACTGATAACTGAAATGACTTCTATTCTAATAACTGCTTTAACTTTTGCTCATTCCAAAGTGACTGATATAATCCAGTTTGCTCTACTAATTCTGCATGATTTCCAATTTGTACAATTTTCCCTTTATCCATCACAAAAATTCTATTAGCAGTAGCAGCAGCAGACATTTGATGGGAGATAAAAATTACCGTTTTCTTTTGAGTTCCAGTTGATAAATTTTGCAAAATATGAGTTGCTGTCTGATTATCTACGCTGGAAAGTGCATCATCTAAAATTAATATTGGAGCGTCAACTAATAAAGCTCTTGCTAATGCCGTTCTTTGTCTTTGTCCTCCTGATAAAGTAATCCCTCTTTCTCCAACTATCGTTTCATATTGTTGGGGAAAATTGAGAATTTCTGCGTGAATTTGTGCTTGTTTAGCAGCAGTTTCTATTTCTATTTGTTCAGCTAATGGGTCGCCATAACGGATGTTATTTTTAATTGTTGTACTGAAGAGAAAACTTTCTTGGGGAACGTAAGCGATCGCCTGTCGTAAATCTGTTAATTTTAGTTGAGTTATGTCATAGCCATCTATAAATAGTTGGTCAATATTAATATCTAAAAGTCGAGGTAATGTATTGGCTAAAGTTGATTTTCCGGCACCAATAGATCCGACTATAGCTATAGTTTCTCCTGGTTGAATCAGAAAATTAATGTTGTCTAAAGCTGGTGTTTTACTA
>NZ_JAAHGK010000137.1:0-8915 GCF_010672505.1 Okeania sp. SIO2B9
AAGGAAATTAAACAACAAACAGAATTAGATTGTTCCATTGTCTTGCAAAGGTCTTATTCTACTGAAAAAAAAGAGCGGTCAGGAAGCTCATTGCTGCATAAATTAAAAGAAATAAAATCTGAAATTAAAAACAATGCTTTAATAATTGTTGTTTTATGGAATGATCTACTAGAGAGCGTCTATAGGGAAATTAAAGATACTGTAAAACCACATTTTTCTCAATGTGTAAAAGAGAAATAAGAGAATAACCCATCAGACTTTAACCACCGATATAAATTGTGGAACAATTGTTTTTTATTGGCATCATTTAGATGATGCAGAGTGATATAGTTTCAGCAGTTGTAAACCAGAATTAAAAAGTTATAGTAGGAGATGATAACTCAAGCTTCCGTGGAAAATAATACAGTTCTTAAAAGAATATCATAAATGATTGACCAAACAATGGAAAATGATAGTCTTGATCAGGAATTAGATCGAGATGAACTTATTCAGACTTTCTCGAAATTATTAGATAGAGTGTCACCTCAAATTTTCCTATTTCTCAATGATGAACAACTAAAAAAAAAGGGTTGAGAGAGTTATGTCAACAGAGTTATTATCGACAATACTTGATGATTTTACCTCAGAAGAAAAAGAAATTTTTAATGCTGCAGTAGAAGGGAGATATTAAGGTAAGTGATATACTAAATATTAGTATGGTTTCAGCAGTTGTAAACCAGAATTAAAAAATTATAGGAGGAGATGATGATTCAAGCTTCCGTGTTTAATGAGTTTTGTTAAGAAATTACAATTTTATTGTTAAACAATTTATCAATTATCGAAAAAACATCAGAAATTAATATAGACTTGAGACGAAAAGGAAGAACAATATCAAATTTCGATCTATTCATCGCAGCAATGGCAATAATTTATAATTTAACTCTGGCTTCTATGATTTTGATATTTTGAGAGTTCAGGGGATAAATGCAGAGAATTACTTACAGGCTAAATAGAGCGATCGCAGTTACTTAATATTTTTTAATAATTCCTCATGCTTGTATAATCATACTTATTTTTATTGATTGCTTGAGATTTTGAGTTAGGGGAAATTAATGATATCTTAAAAAGATAATGGAATAATAGTTATTAGTATTAAGTGAAATGATCGTGTATATATTAATTCTATCCCAGTATCAAGTTCGTCTTTCAGTCATTTAATAGCCTTGACAAAATTTATAAAATAGTCCAGGGATAAAAATCTCACTTGCATAAACATCATTATTATATTAAGTATATTTTTTGGTATAGTAATTAACCAGAATTAACTCACATCGCCAAGAATAGTTGAATTAAAGCATCCGTGTAATTTATTGAGAAAATGTTAAATATTAAAAATCATCTTTGAAGTAAAATTACTAAAAATTAAGAATTGTAAAAAATGGGAGTTATGCAGTAATGAAAATTCTTGTATTAAGCTGGGAGTTTCCACCAAGAATTATTGGAGGCATAGCACGTCATGTTGCAGAATTATACCCAGAAATGGTGAAATTAGGACATGAAGTGCATTTAATCACAGTCAAGTCTGGCGAAGCGCCAATGTATGAAATTGTAGAAGGGATAGAAGTACATAGAGTGCCAGTCGGACCAAGTCAAAACTTCTTTCATTGGATAGCAAATATGAATGAAGCTATGGGTCGTCATGGAGGGAAACTAATAAAAGAAGAGAAAAATTTTGATATAATTCATGCCCATGATTGGTTAGTCACCGATGCAGCGATCGCTCTTAAACATATCTTTAAACTACCATTAATAGCTACAATTCATGCCACAGAAAATGGTCGTCACAATGGTATTCATAATCATAGCCAACAGTACATAAATGAGAAGGAAAAAGAGCTAGTTTATAATGCTTGGCGAGTCATTGTTTGTTCTAAATATATGAAGCTAGAAGTAGCAAGAACTTTAGACAGTCCTTGTGATAAAATAGATATAATTTATAATGGTATTTGTGCTGAAAAAAAACCAAGTAGAGATGAGTTTGATGCAGTAAATTTCCGCAGGCATTTTGCAGAAGATCGAGAAAAAATTGTCTACTATTTAGGTAGAATGACCCCAGAAAAAGGTATTTCTGTGTTAATTCATGCAGCACCGAGAGTAATTGCAGAAATGGGAGACCGGGTAAAATTTATTATGATCGGTGGCGGAAAAACAGACCTTTGGAAAAAAGAAATATGGCATTTGGGAGTTTCTGAAAGATTTAATTTTACCGGGTTTATGTCTGAAGAAAATTTAGATAAGTTTCAAGCGATCGCTGACTGTGCAGTATTTCCCAGTCTGTACGAACCTTTTGGTATTGTTGCCCTAGAAAGTTTTGCCGCGCGAGTGCCTGTGGTAGTTTCGGATACGGGTGGTTTACCAGAAGTGGTGGAACATGGTAGAACAGGTATTGTCACGAAAGTTGGTAATTCTATTTCTTTAGCACAAGGCATTGTAGAGGTGTTGAGAGACTCTGATTATATGCAAAAATTGGTTAGTAATGCTTATCAGGAATTAGAATATAAATTCTGTTGGGGTAGGATAGCGAAACAAACAGATATGGTTTATCAGAGAGTGGCAGCAGAAAGGTTACAGGTAGTTTGGTAATTCAAACAACGGGAGTATAGCGCTACGCGCAAGTCAGAAGTAATTCCTAACTAACTTTGAGCATTTATAAATGTTCACATCCTATTTGCGTAGTGCTATATAGCGCTGTGCGCAGGCAACAGGCAACAGCTCCGGAAGGGGGAATAAAAAACCTATAATATAAGACTTTTAGCTATTGGACACTTCTTGTAATTTGTAAATATGCCAGCGCACATTGCTATATCTTTGGACGCGGTATGTACTTTTGGTATCGTTTGTGTAAACCCAAGGGTGAATATCTACAGGAAATTTAGGTTTTTTTCTTGCTCAATAACCTTCTTTCCTCTTCCTTCTTCCTTCTTCCTTACCTTCGCGCTTACAATACCGATGCTACCGGAGATGATATAAAATGGGTTATATAGAACCCATTTGAGTTCTATATAATTATGGTAGTCAAGTCTTTTCGCCCATCAATTTTGAGGAAAAATCATCTGAAGGAGTGTTGAATTTTTTGTATTATTTCTCCCCACATCTTCCCTCTTCCCTCTTCCCTTCCCCTCCTGGGAGGGGTTATATCAAATCCGTTTAATTGGACATAAAAAAAATCTTCAATCGCCATAACTACGTTTATCTTTGTAATTCTTTCTCCTCCTGAGGAGGTCCTCCTGACTTCCCCTCCCCTCCTGGGAGGGGTTAGGGGTGGGTTGACTCCTCCTAACTTAACCATTCTATGGCTGTTTAACCGGATTTGATATTAGGGGTGGGTTGTCTCCTGTCTCCAGTATAGCTGTCTCCTGACTCAAGGCTAAAAAAACGCGCATATTTATGAAGATACGATCGGGGGTTCTATATGTTTGCGGTTGCTTGACGTAAAAATGTGGCGTTGCTGAGTGGTAATGATTTTGAGATTAACTTTGGGCACAAAACATCAGTTTTTCAATTTTATAGCGCTGCGCGCTGGCATATTTACAAATTGCAGGAGGTGTCCAATAGCTAAAAGTCTTATATTATCGGCAATTTATTCCCCCTATTGCCTGTTGCCTGTTCCCTGTTCCCTGCGCGCAGCGCTATACCTTCAGCTAATAGACATCTCCAAGAATAAAAAATCAATATCTATATCCCAAAGAAATTATCAATTCTTTCCCCTCCATGGTCGGGGCCCGCGGGTGGGTTCCCTACTGCCTACAGCAAAGCTGCCTACTCCCTATGGGTGGAGTAGATGTCTAATTATCATTACATTTAATCAACGCCAAAGATGTAATAGTGGCGATCGCGTGTTCGGCCACCAAGTCTATTTCTTCAGCAGTATTAAACCGCCCGATACCAAAACGCACGGAAGCATAAGCTAATTTTTCTGAGCGTCCCAAAGCGGCCAAAACATGGGAAGGTGCTATTTTTGCAGAAGTACAAGCGGAACCGGAAGAGACCGCCACCACAGGTTGTAACCCCAATAACAATGCTTGCCCATCTACACCCTCAACACTAATATTCAAATTTCCTGGCAAACGCTGAGTCGGATGTCCGTTGAGAAAAATATTTTCCACTGTTTGCAGCTTTTCCCACAACTGTTGTCGCAAAGTAGTTAACCGTTTTGCCTCTGACTCCATTTCTGTTACTGCCACTTCTACAGCTTTACCAAAACCGACTATTTGGGGAGTATACAAAGTGCCAGAGCGCATTCCTCTTTCGTGACCGCCCCCATGTATTTGAGGTGCTAATTTTACCCTGGGATGACGACGACGCACATAGAGAGCGCCAACACCTTTTGGACCGTAAATTTTGTGGGCAGTTAATGATAGTAAATCAATATTCATTGTCTGCACATCTAGAGGAATTTTCCCAATAGCCTGTGCAGCGTCAGTATGGAAAATTACTGAATTTTCTTTACATATTTCTCCTATTTTTGCCAAGGGTTGTAAGACACCAATTTCATTATTTGCTGCCATGACAGAAACTAAAATTGTATCGGGACGTATGGCAGTTATTAGGGAAGTTAAATCAATAATTCCATCTGTATTTACAGATAAATAAGTAACTTCAAATCCCAAGTTTTGTAAATATACACAGGGGTCGAGAACGGCATTATGTTCCGTGGCAATAGTAATAATATGTTTACCTTTATTGAAGTAAGCTTCGGCGACTCCTTTTATTGCTAAATTATTTGCCTCTGTCGCTCCACTGGTAAACACAATTTCTTCGGGGGTGGCGTTAATAGCTGAAGCTAAAATTTCTCTAGCTTTTTTAACTGCTGCCTCTGCTTCCCAACCATATTGATGAGTGATACTGGCAGGGTTGCCAAAATATTCGGTGAAATAGGGCAACATTGTTTTTAATACTCGTTCATCAAGAGGAGTAGTCGCGTTGCAGTCGAGATATATAGGACGTTTTAACATAATAATTAGGGTTTGTGTATGGAAAGTCTTTTAGTAGGGGTAGGAGACAGGAGACAGGAGACAGGAGACAGGAGAAATGGGAATGAGCGAGGAGATAGGAGTAAGAATTGTCCCAAGATTGTTCTGTGTAGGGGGAAATAATTTATACAGCGCTTCCCGTTGCCCGCGAGGTACACCCCGAAGATGGCTAGATTGCCTCACTACAATATTTTCATCATTTACCCTGTATCTCATTTGCCCAAAATATGCTTTCATTAATGGATAATTGATAATTACCTCTGGTTAAAACCGTTCTTGATTGAATATAACGAATATTTTCTTTTTTTTTTCCTTAAAAGGGGAGGCTTCAAGGCGCGAATTATTTAATTATTAATAATTAATTATTCGGTAATTATTGATTTGATTTTTTATTATTGTAAATGTTTAATTGATAACTTGACCTAATTTTTTTAAGATACTGAGTACATGATAAAGTTCATTAGTTTGGGGATTAGAAATTGTGAATTTTTTAGATAAAGCATATTCAGGTAGATTTTGTTTAACTAATTTGATAAATTGAAAATCATCTCCGTTGGTTACTAATCCAAAAATTGGTTGTTCTGGATGAGGATTAGTCATCATATAAGTGAGGGCTTGAGGGATACCATTAATTATAGATAATCCAGCATTTTTTGACTCAATTACTAATAACCATAGATGATGTTTAAAAACTATTATATCAATCCGACCTTTGATTATTTCATCCTGTGTTTCCACAGAAACATCAATAGAATTTTCATCTACAATATCAAAAGGAAGCTGATAAAAATCTGCCCAAGCAAGTAGGGGAGCAATTACTGTCATTTTTACCAAATTTTCTGAAATTTCCCGATGTTTAATAGCATTCAAATAATTTGCTTTTGCTCGGTCTAATACTTGTTTTTCGATATCGGTTATTTCGGGTAAATTATCAAACCATTCTCTAAAGAATTGAATATCATCTGTTTGGTTGAGACTAAATTTATGCTCAACATCAATCATATTTAGTTTATTTGCTTGAATAATTGCTGTCATGTTTTTCGTCTGTTGTATTATACCATTGAAAAAAACAGTAGTCCAGTAGGGTGCGTTAGCGGTAGCGTAACGCACCAGAACCCTATATCTATATCAGGACTTACGCATAAGGTACGAAAAATTAGGATTTGAGATTGTTTTCCGGGACGGAATGCTCCGTAAAACCTGTAGGTCGCAATGACGAAAATACGTTGTACTGCTTAAGTCTTATATGTGTCACTCGGTAAATCCTGTTCATATTATATCATGTTCGGTTAAATACTTAGCCAAATCTTTCTCGATCTCCCTACACTCCCCATAATAGCACGATCGCTACTTTTTAGCGTACCATCTTATCTTCTTTCCTTGAGCATAACTCTTGTTTCCTCCTGAATTCTGAATTCTGACTCCTGACAACTGATAACTGAATTCACCCTTCTCCTTGACAAACAAAACCTGCCCAATAATAAGGATGATTAAAGGGTTTTTCGCCCCCTATTGATTTTTTAGCTTCGCTGACTAAATCCAAAACTTCCTGACAGTTATCAGCTATTTTCTCCTGTTCCTCATACTCTCTGCTCCCTTCTTCAAACTCTTCTAATACTTCCTCTGCATTCTCCAAACTTTCCTCCGCTTTTGCCAAAGTTAACTCCTTCAACTCCATCTGTGCTTGCCATAACGCATTCGCACTAGAAATACCTGCGGCGCGGTTGCGGTGGTAAAAATATGATAAAATTGTCGTTGCTAAATCATTGACTGCCCACAAACTACTAATAACATTCGACGCTCCTGCTGATAAAAAGGCAGCACTGAGGGTAAAAATATCGTCCGTTAATTCTGAATTTCCTAACGCCGTTTCACAACAGGAGAGAAATAAGTCTCCTAACTGGGGGAAACGGATGCTCGCATTCAGCAACTCCCCTAATGTTAAGTCCGTGTCTCCTAGCAATAACTTTGACTCCAAAGGTTCGGTTAAATTAGATTTTGCGTGGTGACTGGAGAGTAAACCTAATACTTTCTCTCTCGTCAACAACTGTTTATACTTAGCTTTGGTTGCCTGTTTGCTGCCTTTGAGATGGTGTTCGGGGGCGACTCCATAAATTTGTGCTACTAACTCGCATTCTTTGGGAGTGTATGGTAAGTCGTCTCTGGTATTTTCGACGATACCGTAACGTGGTAGGTCTGACTCCGAATATGGTGCTTGTTGCCGACAAAATGTTAATACCTGGGTGCTGGGTGCTATTCTCACCAGGAATTTATCGCCTAAATATTTGCCGTTGTCTAGGGGTAATGCTGGTAACGGAATTTGATGCAGATACATAAAGTGCACCAGAATAATTTCTTTGATGTCCGTGAGTTTTTCTATCAGTTGGTTAATTTGCAGTCTGTCTGCTAATTCTTTTAACATTCCCTCCATTTTGTCTTGCCATTGTTTGTATAAGTCGTGTTTCTGTTGTTTGCGGGATGCGTTAAAGTCGGAAAAACTAATTTCTGTTGTGGTGCCATCTTTGAGTTTAACTATAACATTGGATGGTTTGGGGTTAATAGACTCAATGGCATCAATATCGCACTTGGCTAAAATTGCTGCTGCTTGACGTACTGCTAAATCATTTATTTCGGCGTAGGGTTCTAACCAATTATCCTGTAACCACAGTTGGAGATTTTTGTAACCTTGCTCTTGACAACGGTGCAATTTTACCCCTGCTTGAGTGAGGATAAAAATATAAGTGTCATTTCTGGTGGTGTAGAAACTCAGCAGAGCAACATCGTCTCTCTCCATCTCCCCCCTTTCTAAGGGGGGTTGGGGGGGATTCAACACCTCCCCCCTTTCCAAGGAGGGTTGGGGGGGATCATTCCTAAATTCCAACAACTCCTTCATTTTCTCCACACTAACTCCCGGTGCTTGTTGACCTTCAGCTAAAACCGGGTCTAGTTGACGCATCTGTTGCCAAATTTGCCGTTTTTCAGCTATTAACTTTCCGATATCCTCCGTAATATCATCCCACTCGTCGCGGGTAAGGTTACGACTAGCACCTACTAATTGCTTTTCTTCTGGAGTTTCTAACTGCCGACGTAAACTGTCGATTTCGCACTGTTTTGCTTCCATTTGTTTTTCCAAGTCGCGGATAGCTTCTGGTACCTCACCATTTTTGTATAAATCTTTGGTAAGAATTAAGTCAAGCAAGCGACGACAGCGAAATCTTTCTATAGTTTCTAAAGCTTTGTCATATTGTTCAGCATTAACTGAAGCTTGAATCATATTTTCATAGACATTTATATTGTCACGCAAGATTTCTTGCCTAGCAATTTCATTGGGTATCCAATTTCGACTTTGCTCAATGGCGACAATAGCTATTTCATAGTTATCTATGGCGAGTTGATAGTTTTTTTGTGTTGAGGCTAAGTTGGCTAATTGACGGGCGGTTTTTAAACAGTCTGCCGGTAAAGTTTCTGGTTTCCTAACTCTCAAAGCAGCTTGATAGCAGGCAATAGCAGATTCTATGTCGTCAGCTATGTTACCTTTGATTCTGTAAACGTAGGCTGCTCCTAGGTTGTGTTGAGTCTCTGCCCAATCTCGGGGGTAGTCAGAGAGGGTATATACTCTCAAAGCAGTTTGGTAGTATTTAATCGCAGATTCTATGTTTTCGGCTATGTTACCTTTGATTCTGTCACTGTAGGCTGCTCCTAAGTTTTTTTGAGTCTCTGCCCAATCTCGGGGATGGGCAGATTCAGTGAATACTCTCAAAGCAGCTTGGTAGCAGACAATGGCAGATTCTATGTTTTCGGCTTTGTTACCTTTGATTCTGTTTTTGCAGGCCGATCCTAGACAGTTTAGAGTCTCTGCCCAATCTTGGGGGTAGTCAGAGAGGGTATATACTCTCAAAGCAG
>NZ_JAAHGK010001370.1:0-1951 GCF_010672505.1 Okeania sp. SIO2B9
TTTATCATTTTCTTTGTGGGTTTAATACCCCACCGTCTACACGGTGTTCAAAATTACTTGGGGTTAGAATCCCCATGTAATTTTCCTCCTGTCTCCTGTCTCCTGTCTCCTGTCTCCTTCTTCAATCCTTCCTTCTTCCTTCTTCAAGGTTTTCATAAGGCAGGAAATAAAAGGTTTTTGGGAATCTTGCTTTTTGTTAGACCTTGATTTTTTTGCCTTCTTAACTGATATCTTTTTTTGAGTTTCGTCTCTTTTTAAGCATAGCTACAAAGTGCCAATTTTTTGTAATTAGTATTTGACAAATATGAGACTTTTCCAAAAAATATTTATTATTTAATAGCATCCAAAATAGCATTAGAATTTGTGACAAACCCGAAACATTGTTTCACATTATAAATAGTAGCTTGCCAACAATATTCAGGGGAAGTGGTGGCAGTACAGTCTGAAACTAAAATGCAGTCATAACCAAGGAAATTTGCATCTTGTAATGTTGCCATTACACATTGGTCTGCATTCACTCCCGCAAACAACAGAGTTGTTTTGCCCATATTTCGCAGGATGCTATCAAGAGGAGTATCCCAAAACCCACTCATCCTATATTTACTCACGCGAATATCTTCTGGTTGTTGCTCTAATTCATCCACAACTGCTGCTGCCCAACTTCCTTCTATCAGTACGGGGGCATTATTTTTTGGCAGTGGGTCGCCTAAACCTACACCTTTACCAGTGGGGTTATAAACATGGCGTAACCCAGCGCTGATATTCAGTAGGTCGGAACGGTTTCCCCAGTTTACCCAAATTATCGGGATGTTTTGTGATCGCAATTGTGGTAAGAAATTTATTAGTGGTTGAATGGGAGACCGTGCAGGTGTCACATCTACGCCTATATGAGCTAACCAACCATCAGGATGACAGAAGTCATTTTGCATATCTATGACTAAAATTGCTGTTTTGGCTAAATCTAGTTTAATGGTTTTGGTATCAGTTTTGACGACAATGGTTTTAGTGGGAAGAGGAGGACGAGTAATATCTGCAGTTGTCTCATCAACTGCCCACGCATTGGGTGGTATACCCAGAGTTTCAAGGGAGGAATTCTGCATAATATTATCTGGTGAATTTATCTATAAAATTACAAAGAGCATAGATGATTATTATATGCTCTTTCTTATTTTCGTCGATCATATATTATTAGTTGTATTACTTAATAAATTTTTAATTTCTCTATTATTGTTTGGTTTATTTTTATTTTCAAATGTTTGCATTGTAGATTTAGAGAATAAAATTTTTAAGCAACAATAATATTTTTGTCACTTATGATTATTGGGGAAATATAAAAATTTTAATTTTATCCTATAAAATTTATTTGATAAATATTTGCTATAAATATCTAGGCTATTTCTTAGGAGTCAGAATAAATGGCTTCAATATCATTTTTTAGGTCGGAAATTATTTTTTTAGTCAAAGGGACATCTCCTGCACGTGTCTTTTAATCGCCCTTATTATTCGTAAAATTATTTTTTTTATGGTATAAAATTTATTTGATTTTTAATTTTTTTATTTGGATTTGATTTTTCATGTTTGGTAATACTTGAAAACTAAATTTTCAAGTTAATTTTTTTGATACTCTGAGTTCAAAGTCTATATATACAGCCATCCTATTTCAGTTGCAGGTAAAAATCTCTTTGAATTTAGGAAAAATGGAATAGGAATAAAAGTTTCAGAGTTTTTATGTATCCTGATATTTTTGACAAATCATTATTATTTCATAAATTATTTCTGTATCTATCTCCATAGACATGATAATTTTATTCAGGTCTTTCTTATTGAAGAAGGAGACAGGAGACAGTAGACAGGAGACAGGAGGAAAATTACATGGGGATTCGCTCCCCCAAGTAATTTTGAACACGACCGTTGACGGTGGGGTATTAAACCCACAAAGAAAATGATAAAA
>NZ_JAAHGK010001371.1:0-1949 GCF_010672505.1 Okeania sp. SIO2B9
TATCGTAATGTTGGGCAAGGTTATATTATGTTGCAACCTTTTATAGCTTTAACAATCGCGGATTTTGTTTTGTTTGAGGATATTGATAAAATGATTACTAAATTCAGATTTAAAGAAGAGAAAGAATCGGTTTATTACGAAGATGAATTAACATTAATGTTTGTAGAATTACCCAAGTTTGAAAAAGAATTGTCAGCCTTAGAAACCCTCAGTGATAAATGGATATACTTTATTAAATCGGCAGCAAATTTAGAAGTAATACCACAATCATTGGAAGAAGTATCAGAAATAGAAGCAGCATTAAAGATAGCAAATCGAGCAAACTTAAACAATAAAGAATTAGAGGAAGTAGAGCAACAGGAAAAGTTGATGAGAGATCAACAAGGACAAATTAGTTTCGCGAGAAACGAAGGACGAGAAGAAGGAATTGGTATTGGAAGGAAACAAGGAATTGGAATTGGAGTAGTGAAACAAATCTTACGTCAAATTCGCCGAAAGTTTGGAGAAATATCTCCAGAAATTGAGACTCAAATAGAACAATTATCTTTGGAAAAATTAGATATTTTAGGCGAAGAAATTTTTGATTTAGCAACAATAGCAGACTTGGAAAACTGGCTAGCTAATAATTGATAATTGATAATGGATAATTGATAATGAAAGAGTTGTTGAAATCTCTAGCTTTCTATCTCACTATTGATAATTAACAGGACTTACGCAAATTCTTAGACAATATGCTATCCGCAGAGGGCTAATGCCATTCGCCCCTACCACATAAGGTGGTTCTGCGTAAGTCCTGATTAATTTAACTATTGTTCAATAGTCAGGCTCGGAAACTGGCAAGGTAGCGATCGCCCGAGCATTCACTATTGAGCATTAATTTAACTATTGTCCAATAGTCTTGAGAGCAAACTAGCAAGGTAGCGATCGCCTGATTACTCAGTATTGATAATTCATTTAACTATTGTCCAATAGTCTGGAACGGAAACTGACAAGGTAGCGATCGCCTGATGATTCAGTATTGATAATTCATTTAACTATTGTTCAATAGTCTTGAGAGCAAACTAGCAAGGTAGCGATCGCCTGATTATTCACTATTGATAATTCATTCAACTATTGTCCAATAGTCTTGAGAGGAAACTGACAAGGTAGCGATCGCCTGATTATTCACTATTGATAATTCATTCAACTATTGTCCAATAGTCTTGAGAGGAAACTGACAAGGTAGCGATCGCCTGATTATTCTGTTTTGAGCATCAATTTAACTATTGTCCAATAGTCAGATAGCGTTACGCACCAGTAACATCAAAAATGGTGCGTTACGCTCCACTTTGTTCCGCTAACACACCCTACTAGACTGTTCAATCAGATTCTATATAAAACTTAGGAGCGAGTAACGAGGGAAGACCTCTCCCCCAACCCCTCTCCTGCAAGGAGAGGGGATAAATCCCCCCCAACGCTAGCAGGGAAGGGGGTTGGGGGGTTAGGTTTTACCCACAAATTTAGTCTAGACGGCCTACTACGGTATTATAACTAGATAGTATTGAGATTAATATTGACTTTTAACTTAATTATGTTAACTCCAGGACAAATCTTAAAACAACGTTACCAACTACAAAAACAATTAGGTAACACCGTACCAGGTCGTAAAACTTGGCTAGCATTTGACTCCCAACTGCAAGAACAAGTAATTCTCAAAATGTTAGCTTATAGTGCCGAAATATTAGGGCAAGAATTAAATTTATTTGAGACAGAAGCCCAAATTCTACAAGCTCTAAATCATCCCCATATTCCTCGTTATCGCAATTATTTTTCCTTGGAAAAAGAAGCAAATTCAGGTTTGCCTTGGTTTGCATTAGTGCAAGATTATATTCCTGGTTTTTCCCTCCAAGAATTATTAGATAGGGATAAAAATTTCATAGAAGAAGATGTCAAAAAAATTGCTAAAGAAG
>NZ_JAAHGK010001372.1:0-1949 GCF_010672505.1 Okeania sp. SIO2B9
TCTCCATTCACAGAGCGTAGGTGCTGTAAACCTTTCCCAGTAACACTTTCAATCTTGAGAGCCAACTGTTTTTTAGCAGAACTTTGTACTCTCCAGTTAGGACATATCAAAAGCTTAAAACTTAGACAACGCAAAATTTTTCCAACTTCTGTCCTTCCTTCTTTACTTCTGCTATGCAAGTATCAGCATTATTTATAATTACTATAATTATGAATTATTTAAACTTGTCCATGTCTTGAAGAAGTAGGTACAAATACTAAAATAATTAAAAATTATCAAAAATTCAATTAAACATTAGTTATTTAAAATAAAATTAGCAAAATTAGTTCAACATCCCTTTTTAAGGTGCAATTTAGGGCGAAAAAAGATGCAATCGCACCTCTATTTCCTACTCCTATATAAAAAGCTGAAAATCTTGATAGATAAACAATACAGCATTGATTGCTCAAAAGTAAAATTTAGTGTATTTTGGAATTAAGAATTTGGCTATGCCTAGAAGCTTAATAAAATGAATTGAGATAAATGAGATTGCAAAACAGAAATTGTAAATATAGGTAGAGTATATTAGTGGCAATCAAGCTCAGAAAAAAATTGTCACATTCCAACTCCCTAAAAGCGCACAAAATCTATCATTCCGGAATAAGCTACAACGAATACTCAAACCCTTGAAATTCCAAGAAAACTATACTGGATAGTACGGTGACATTTTTATCCTTCCTGTTTGTTGAGCCAATCATAATCATCAGCAACCCAAAAGCATTTTTCGACTCCCTACTCCCTAACCGAAAATAATTTTGTGGTCTACTTAAATAGACATCTCCAAAAATCATCAGGCACTTGCTATAACTATCTTTACTGAAGCGATCGCCAGCTCCTCCAGAGCGTCATTTTTTACGCGTTTTACAGTATTATGCCAACTTGATAAATGTTTACTACAAATAGCTAGCATATTTCTTAGGAGTCAGGAGTCAGGAATCAGGAGTCGTATGGGAATAGCTTTAATAGCAGTTTTTAAGTCTGAATTTATCTTTTTAGCCCAAGAGACATCTCCTATAAAGTATTTTAATTGCCCTGATTATTCGTAACATTCTTTTTTTTAATAGTATTATAGACAGTCATTGTTAATTATTAAACATTTTTATCTAGTTTTTTATTACTATATTAGACATCTCCAAAAATACTCAAAGGCCTATCCTAACTATCTTTAGTGGAGCGATAGCGTACGCTTAACCGGAGGTTATCGCCACTCATGAAGGTAGTTAATTTGTACAGTTTTATGGTTATCAGAGATACTTCGTGTTACTAATATAAATATTTATTGTACTTTTACGAAAGTTGATTCCTAATGTTTGAAAACTTGGTATTTGATGTAAATAAAATAACGTTAAAATTATTTCTTATTCCTGAGTTAAATTCTTTTTTCTTCCTCCATCTGCTGTAATTAATCTTTTTTCTGTTTTGGCGTTGGCGGAGCAAGTGCGGCAGCTACATCGCCTCTTTTTTTCTGATTCTATTATTTGGGCATTTTCTATTAATTTTATTAGCTGTTTGTCAGTAATAACAATAATTCTTTTTGTTGATGAGTGGATGGTTATAAATATATTCTAAAATTGGATTCATTTGGGATACTGCAGACATAAATGGTTTTGATGATTTTACCTGATTTTCTATTTTGGAGATATCTATTGCTCCTAGTAGCTGAAATGTTGGTACATGATGCAAATAATATAACGTCAAAATTATTTCTTCCCCCTTGCTTAAAGACTTTTTTCTTGCTCCTACTGCCTTGATTAATATTTTTTCTTGACTAGCGTTAGCGTTAGCGATGCGGAGCATTATCGCCTGTCTTTTTTTTATTCAACTTTTTGAGGATTTTCTATTAATTTTATTAGTTGTTTATCTGTAATACCAATAATTTTTTTTTGTTGATGAGTGGATGATTATAAATA
>NZ_JAAHGK010001373.1:0-1947 GCF_010672505.1 Okeania sp. SIO2B9
CCATATCTGTCAGTGCTTTGATATTTAATCAGCAAGCCCTAATTACTATCCTCCAAATAGTTTATTTAATTTTTTCTACAAATAAATATTATGACTAATATTCCGCTAGAAATTCAACCTATAAACGTGAAGCTTGGAAACCAATAACTATCGATGGAGATGGTGCTTTAACTGCTTCTAAATTTGCTGGTAAACCAAGGTTTACCAAAAGATGAACAATGGCCGAAATGTCCTCATTGCCAAAATCCTCTACAATTCTTTCTTCAGCTAAACCTTAATACCTTACCAGAAGCATTAAAAAATGAATTTGGCAGTGGTATTTTACAGATGTTTTATTGCACTAATGAAGAACTACTTTGTGATTGCGATAATGAAGGATGGGAACCATTTTCCGACATTCATTTAATTAGAATTTTTCAGCCAGAAACAGAAGCACAAGATGTAAAAATTCCTGAAAATCAAAAAGTTTTTCCTCCTAAATTAATCGTCGATTGGCAACAACTAGAAGATTATCCTAACTATGCTGAAGCAGCATAATTTGGTATAGAATTAGATGATGAATTATATGAAGATAATTTCTTAACTGAAGAGGATAGTTTCCCAATTGAAGGAGATAAATTATCCGGCTGGCCTTTCTGGATTCAGGGAATAGAATATCCTAATTGTCCGATTTGTGGTGAAAGAATGAGATTAGTTTTTCAGGTTGATTCTGACGATAATTTATCTTTTATGTTTGGGGATTCTGGTTGTGGTCATATTACTCAGTGCCAACATCATAAAAATCAAGTAGCATTTGCTTGGACTTGTTTATTATATAGCACTCAGCAGTTACTTTTTTGGTTTTTAAGTTATTATTTTACCTTACTCATCTACCGCCTTTTGATAATATTATTTTTCTTGAAATACACTTAATCAAAGCTCCTGTTTAAATTAATAGTAAATAATTAAAAACAATGAAAAAAATTATCAAAATTGCTAAAGTTTTTCTATCTACTTACTACGCCTATATGTTAGAATATAGAGCTGAACTATTCTTATGGGTATTGTCATCTTCTTTGCCTTTTATTATGATGGGAGTCTGGATAAAAGCTTCAGTAGCAGGAGAATTTGCATTAGATAAATCACAGTTTTCTCATTATTTCTTAGCTGTATTTATTGCCCGTGCAATCACACCTGTTTGGGTGATTTGGGATTTTGAAAAAGAAGTAGTTCAGGGGAAATTATCTCCTAAATTATTACAACCGATAGATCCTGTTTGGCATCATTTCTTTGGTCATATTGGAGAAAGGCTTGCTAGAGGACCTTTTATTTTAGGTTTAATATTATTATTGTTGATTCTATATCCCCGGATATTTTGGTTGCCAAGTTTGGGTGATTTTTTGTTATTTTTAATTGTAGCAGTAATGGCATTTGCATTACGATTTTTAATTCAATATACAATGGCTTTGTTTGCCTTTTGGATAGAAAGAGCTAGCGCGCTTGAGCAGCTTTGGTTTTTACCTAATATGTTTTTATCGGGAATAACTGCTCCATTAGAAGTGTTTCCAGAATCAGTATATCAAATAGCATTATGGACTCCGTTTCCTTATATAATTTATTTTCCTGCTTCTATTTTAGTAGGGTTGCCTGTGGATATTGGACGCGGGTTATTGATGATGTTTGCTTGGGGTGCGATATTTTTGGGATTAAATCGTTGGTTGTGGCGAAAGGGGTTAAAGCAATATTCGGGGATGGGTGCTTAATAATTAATAATTAGGGTTTGCTGAAAAAGTATGAGTGGTAGGGGTAGGAGACAGGAGACAGGAGACAGGAGACAGGATAAATTGGAATTTATAGGAGGTAGGAGCGGGCGTTTTGTAAGAATGATTTTTCTGCCCAACTATGCGCCTAAAATACGCTCCATGCATGAGCATAAAGAGGTGAAAAATTTGCACTGCAATTCGACTC
>NZ_JAAHGK010001374.1:0-1944 GCF_010672505.1 Okeania sp. SIO2B9
ATCCAGGTCAAGTAGACGAAAAGCTCCCCTGGTTAATTTTACTATTATTTCGAGATTCCGACTTTGAAGAGGAGTCAGATAAACCCAAACCCCACAACATTACTCTAGGGAAATTAAAAGCAGGAGAAGGCAATATCTTTTTCCCAAAAATAGAACTTGAAGTCGGGCAAAAAGAGGAAGAGTTAGTAACAGTAATAGATGTCAAAAAGAAATATTTAAAAGATATTTTACCAACTCATGGCGACCTAGCTTATCTCGCTCATGCTCGGAAAGCCTTTTATTCTCAGAAAGCAAAAGAAGAGGAGGATGATAAAAATCTATTTGCCACGATTATTTCTAACCGTCTCCCCGAACCCAATGGCATGAGTATGGTTTATTTAGTATCCATAGAAGGACGCTATACCGAGGAGGGTTTTGATTATCCACCAGAAGCAGGAGATGAAGACTTAATTCGTTTTGTTAGTTTAGCAAATTGGAATTTTAATTGTATCGATCCAGAGCAAAGCTTTACCCAATTATTGCAGAGATTAAACCGTAACCCTTATACTCTAAGACTACCCGAAAATAAAAATGAACAAGCAGAAAATTACCTAGCCAATAGTTATATAACCGTACCTCATTCAATGCGACAAGGAAGCAAAACATATTCCTGGTATCGAGGGCCATTAAGCGGAGGTTTGAACGCAGAAACTTATGAACTTCCCGCCAAAGCAGCAGACGAATTATTACGTTATGATTCAGAAATAGGAATGTTTGATATATCCTACGCTGCTGCATGGCAACTCGGGCGAATGTTGATGTTGCAAAATCAAAAATTAGCCACAGAATTATTCAACTGGAAACGAGAAGACTTCCAAAACCAGAAAAAGTTAGAACAGACCAAAATTAAGTTATCTCGAAATTCTCAACGTGATAAGCCAAGCGACACCATTTCCCAACTCCCGAAAAATCTACAAGAGTGGTTCGAGGGCCTAAGATTTTTACAAGGAGTGCCCTTTAATTATCTAGTTGCCGATGAAGGTTTACTCCCGACCGAGTCAATTCGTTTTTTCTGGATAGATCCCTTATGGATAGACTGTTTACAAGATGGTGCATTTAGTATTGGTCGAGTTAGAAAAGCAGACGTAGAAGAAGACAAGAAAATTCGTGCTAGGGCAAATACTTTTAAGTCTGAGGAAAAGGAGAAAATCACAGGAGTTATCCTACGTTCTCAAGTGGTTTCTGGGTGGCCAGGATTAATTGTGGATGGTTATAGTATTAGACCAGAAAATGATAATGATTTAGAAGACTTACCAGAAGAGCAACTTTTACCACTATTACGGATGGAAAAATTAGCCAAAAATGTGTTAATCTGTTTGTTTGCAGGAGAAGTAAAAACAATTGATATTCGTCTGCAACCAGAGTCCATGCACTTTGGTTTAGATGCACCTACACACGAGTCTCCTGAGTGGTCGAAAAACTTACGCACAGTAGATGGAGAGCCTACTGATGATGAAATTAAGCCTATTCCTTGGAATAATGAGGAAAAAGAAGTCGTTAACTTAGAAGAATTAGCTCAAAAAATGAAAGAACATTTAAAACTAGAAAATTTTACTTCCGGTCAATTTGGCTTACAAATGATTGAGGGAGTGCAGAAAGTAAGGTTTATTTCTAAGGCATAATTCTCCTCAGCACTCAGCGCTTCAGCTATCAATTGTTGAGCCTCTGATTTTTAGCTGATAGCTAGTTAACAGATGTAGAAATTTGAACAATTTCAAATGCCTGGTTTTTAAACAGATGTTTGCAATTAATTCACAGCTCAAGCATCAATCTAGTGGCAATTAATCTAGGCCGAAAAAGTCCGGCGTTACTGGTCCGGGGCTTTCTTCTTGCTGGTTGCTAAAGCTATCAGTATGGAGAATTAACTTGTCAAAAAAATATTAGTTTTGTTTATAGACAGTTTAA
>NZ_JAAHGK010001375.1:0-1944 GCF_010672505.1 Okeania sp. SIO2B9
TGCTAAATTATAATATTGATGCAGTAAAAAAGGCAGCTAAAGTTGCTAATGCTCATCAGTTTATTACTAAGCTTTCAAAAGGTTATCAAACTTGGGTAGGAGAAAGGGGTATTAATTTATCTGGAGGGCAAAGACAAAGAATAGCGATCGCTCGTGCAATACTAGAAAATCCGAAGATATTAATATTAGATGAAGCGACTTCTTCTCTTGACTCTGAATCTGAATTTTTAGTACAAGAAGCGTTAGAAAGATTGATGCAAGGAAGAACGGTATTTATTATTGCTCATAGACTAGCTACTGTACGTCGTGCTAATCGAATTTTAGTTATGGAAAATGGTGAAATATTAGAATCAGGAACTCACTCAGAATTGTTAGAAAAAGGTATGCTTTATGCTCGTTTTTATCAGCAACAGTTTAGTTAATATCTTGTAATTATTTAGTCGTCAGTTAGTCTCCTGAATCGTAACTTTGTTATCAGTCAAAGTACATCTAGAAACCTTAGATATTTTGGTAGTCCTGTAAATGTAGCGATCTAGTGCAAAAAGGCAGAAGGCAGGAGGCAGAAGGCAGAAGGGAAGAAAGGTTATTGTACAAGCTTTTGAACCTTTTTTAACTGGTTAGTTATTTCCGCCATCCTGCACTAGGGTAGAGGTGGCGAATAGTGAACAGGGAATAGGGAATAGAAAGTACCTAAATTATTCTTTTCAAAAAGATAGTCTTTCCTTGAATACTTGACTTTTTTGAGGATATTACTATTTATACACCACTACCTATATTCTCAGTAAATGTTTTTTCTTATTCACAAAAAAAGTTGTATATTTGCTTAAACTTTCCGTTGCCTAACTAACCTAACTCAAACCATTTTTTTTTACCGAAAAATTCAGGTATAAAGCTTCTCCATTCATGGAGAAAAAAACGGTCGTTAGCGCAGCTTCCCGAAGGGTGGGATGGTGTTAGCGTTAGCGTTTGCGCAGCATGACCATAGGAAAGCTCCTCTGTAAGAAGTAGCGGCTCTGTCAAGAGCGGATCTCCTCGCCATATCCATCAGACCAAGAGAAGAAAAAAAATCCTTTGATCCAATCCTCTTATATCATGTCCGGTTGAACAGTTATAAATAAATAACGACGGAGTCCTCAGGAGTCAACCCACCCCTAACCCCTCCCAGGAGGGGAAGGACCGAGTCAGGAGGGAAGAAAGAAGAAGGAAGAAGAAGGAAGAAGAAGAACTTGAGTTGAAGGAGAAAATTTTTTATCACTAATTAGCCGGACATGATATTATTTATAAGAAGAAATAATTCTAAATTCTAAATTATTAATTCTAAATTCTTGAACACTTCCATCAGTTTACAGAGAGAATAAAAAGCAAGCATTTTTACAAACAGTTTTGATTGACAAATAAAAACTTTTCCTAACAAAGATTCGCCTTTCCAAAAATTCTATACTTCAGCAAGGGGATAAAAAAATACTCCCTTATTTTAATAAATGTAAACCAATAAACTTCTTTGGTGGCAGTTTTAATCTACTTGCGTTAAATTTAGGTTATAGGGTAGGAGTAAGTATTAGGTCGATGCCTTTTACTTTCAAGTTTAAAGTTAAAAAGCGTTTCGATCCGGAATGCTCCGCAAACAGATACCTAATTGCGTAAATTTTTAGGATGATAGCTGATAGCTGATAGCTAGTTAAAGCTAATAATACTTAATACTTAGCAATATACTAAGTAATCTGAGTATGTCAATTTATGCAGGAACAATATATGGGTTTATACCCTTCAATTAATAGGGAAAAATCAAGGAAATAGAGAAATCATACCCCGATATTCATTTCGTGGGGATGCAGAAAGGGGTGGATTTGGCTAGGCATTATGCATCGGCTGATGTGATGTTATTTCCCAGTGAGACTGAGACTTTTGGGAATGTTTTGTTAGAAGCTATGGCGTCCCAATTGG
>NZ_JAAHGK010001376.1:0-1943 GCF_010672505.1 Okeania sp. SIO2B9
CGGATTTGTGGCAACTATATTCTTAGGTGGATTAGTAGCAGTTGCTGGTAGATTAGCCGTAGGTACTTATAGTGTTATGGTATTTTTAACTCAAAGATTATTATGGCCTTTAACTCGTTTAGGGCAAACTCTCGATCTATATCAAAGAACTATGGCTTCTACGAATCGGGTGATGAATTTGTTGGATACTCCGATTAATATTCATCCGGGAGATAAACCTTTATCTATTGAGTCAGTTAAGGGAGAATTAGAGTTAAAAAATGTTACTTTTGCCTATCAGGAAAACTTTCCAGTTGTACAAAATATTTCCCTGAAAATTCCAGCAGGAAAAACTATTGGAATTGTCGGTTCAACAGGTTCGGGAAAAAGTACAATAGTCAAATTATTACTGAGGTTTTATGAAGTTCAGTCAGGAGAAATAACTCTTGATGGAATTGAAATAAATCAAATTAATTTACAAGATTTACGACGGGCAATAGGATTAGTAAGTCAGGATGTATTTCTATTTCATGGAACTGTGGCAGAAAATATTAGTTATGGCTCTTTTGATGCAACTTTGCTAGAGATTATTGCAGCAGCTAAAATTGCTGAAGCGGATGATTTTATTAATAAGTTACCTCAGGGTTACGATACTATTGTTGGTGAAAGAGGACAGAAATTATCAGGGGGTCAAAGACAGCGAATTGCTATTGCTAGAGCTGTGTTGAAAAATCCTCCTATTTTGATACTTGATGAGGCAACTTCAGCAGTAGATAATGAAACTGAAGCAGCCATTCAAAAATCTTTAGAAAAAATTACTCAAAATCGTACAACTATTGCTATTGCTCATCGTCTTTCTACTATCAGAAATGCCGATTGTATTTATGTTATGGAATATGGCAAAATAGTTGAGTTTGGTCTCCATGAAGAATTATTAGAAAGTGCGGGAATTTATGCTGGTTTATGGCGGGTACAATCTGGTTTAAGTTCAACAATTAAATGAATATTGGATGAAAATATAGGAGTTGAATATAGGAGTTGATTAAAACTATGGTGTCACAATTGATAATTGAATATCCCGATAATTTTCCTGATGCAATAGGTCAAACTCCTGAAGCTTTTGAACAAGAGGTACTAAGCATGAGGTACACCCGCCGCGGGCATCTTGCCCGCACTTGCATTCATTTAATTGTTAATCTCTGTACTTCATATACCACCGAATATGCTGTATATTTACCTTAAAAAAAATTTTAACTTCACATTTAAACTATGACAATATTCAATGACAACCCACCTAACGATAGTAAAAATAATTGGCAACATCAATTAAATAAATTTGTCAGAACTAATCAAAAAGAATTAGCTGCTTTAGCATGGGGTCTACATTTGGAAAAGGGAGAAACTGATGAGACAATTGGAATTGATTTAAAAGAAACACCAAAATTCGTATATTGTTCAAAAGCAGCTATAGAAAGATTAAATCGCAATGTTGATGGTAAAATTCAGGAAATCTTGGGTTTGATAGATGGTTATAAACCAGAATTAGAAGTATTAATGATTGCTATTGGTGATGGCCAAATTAAATTAGTTTATTTTCAACCAGAAATATCCCCACCAGACTGTTTTGAACAACTGGGTCAGGATGTTGATACTTTGTTGAAATTATTAGAAACAGAAATGAGTGAATGTATTAATACCAATTTGATAAAATAATTTGGTAGTGCATCAAGAAAGTGTGGGAATGATCAGATGATTATTGTTCCTAAATACTTTCAATCATCATGGAATGTCCTGTGTGTGGCCATCATCAAACTCGGGTATCATGGAAAGACAAGTAGTGGAAGTCCACGATATTATTGTTCTGAATGCCGAGAAACTTTTCCTGCGGAATGCTGCGCAAACACCAATACTTTTGACACCCTGTACTATCGTAGAAAAATTCAACCAGAACAAATGCGTATGCA
>NZ_JAAHGK010001377.1:0-1941 GCF_010672505.1 Okeania sp. SIO2B9
GTTGGTTGTGGCACTACAGGTTGTGGATTTACTGTTTCCTGTACCGTAGTTGGTTGTGGCACTACAGGTTGTGGATTTACTGTTTCCTGTACCGTAGTTGGTTGTGGCACTACAGGTTGTGATGGACTGTTTGTTTGTTGTTTTTCTTCCATATATCCTCAGTCAAGGAATTTTAGTAAGTCTATCCTAATATCTTTAGATTTACTCATCTCCTCTATCCAGTCTCTTGGATTTTAGGGGATTTTGTTTTAAATTTGCCAGCAAATAATATATATAAATGTTTTTCCTGTCCTTGTTTAACAGATTAGATGAATTTACTTGGATCAAATCTTAAAGAAGTAGTCAGTAGTAGGGGCGAATGGCCATTCTCCCCTACAGTAGGTTACAATGCTGTCGATAGGGGTGATAATCTCTATCAAACCTTATTTGCACCTCCTGTAAGATGGGAATCCATCAGGGAAAAGAGAATTTCAGAGGTTGAAAAAGAACAAGATGGATAATTTGGCACCAAAAAATAATATAAAATATAAAATTTTTAGATTCATTCAAACAAAGTAAAATTAATCTCAAGTAGTAAGCCGATCCAAATTTTTTGCTACTGTTAAGGATATCGTTAAAATTGCTTAAGACCCGGATACCCGAAGAATGTTTTTGAAATTTTCTTCTTCTGCAAATAAATGACAAATAAATGAAAATTGTCAGCTTAGAATCAACGCAGATTGACAATAAACAAAAATTATGATTTATAAGTCCAGATTAATAGAGACACTTACAGGCAAAAATCGTGGTTTACTAGCAAGCAAATATGACCAACAAGTAATTCTAGCAGCGATCGCTCAAGTAGAAGATTACAATCCAAACCCTTGTCCCTTTGAAGCAAAAGAACTATTAAATGGCAATTGGCGATTACTTTATACTACCAGTCAAGAATTACTACGCATTGATAGTTTTCCTTTCCTGAAACTAGGGGAGATTTATCAATGTATCCGAGTCCAAGATACGGCAATCTATAATATTGCTGAAGTATCTGGTTTGCCTTTATTAGAAGGAATAGTTAGTGTTGTTGCTCAGTTTGAAGCTGTTTCCGAAAAGCGAGTAAATGTTAAATTTAATCGTTCAATTTTAGGTTTACAAAGTTTAATAGGTTATCAATCACCTAATAGATTAATTGCTGAAATAGAATCAGGAAAAAAATTTACTGCTGTTGATTTTAAGATACAAAACCGAGAACAAAAGGGATGGTTAGATATTACATATTTAGATGAAAATTTACGCATTGGAAGAGGCAATCAAGGCAATGTATTTGTACTAACTAAAGTTTAAGGTAATATACTAACTAATTTTTGTGAATGATGAGGAATACAGTTCAAATATCTAAAAATTATTTTTACTTTATTTATAATTTCTCGATCATTTTTAATGATGAAATCCACTATACCTTATGTCAAAAATAAAAGCATTCGTAAGATGGTCTCCAAATTTATTTGTCTGCCTCTTATATGAAATCCTGTTATACAGTTATCGCACTTTCTACTTCCATTCAATGCAGACATAGAATTCCGGAATATCCCCAGATAATTCCCACTCTAATCCTTGCTTTTTCTTGACTCGGTCTTCCGCTGATCATACGATAACTAATTTCCGAAGAATATAGAAGACTATATTAATACTAATCATCAAAAAGAATGCTATGAACAGGAAATTGGCAAACTATGCAGTTCGAGAGTTTCTCCAATCTTATTTGGTACTTAATCTATGTAAATTAGTTTCTTTTTTTTCTTGCTTCTCTACTTCTTTGCCTTGACTATTTTGCCATTACTCACTCAAATTGGTGGGCATTATTTTTGTGAATTAAAGATATATTGAAGCATAATTAATTAGAACTCTTCTAACAGAGAACTGATGCAGATCCTTTATTGCAGCGCTTAAGTTCTCTGTTAA